>NZ_JAPQLE010000127.1:0-12112 GCF_028982185.1 Wolbachia endosymbiont of Drosophila baimaii
ATCATAACTATATGCTGCTGGCATTCAACCTCCTTATCATCATCTATCCTTATCCTACCACATCCGGACTTTTATGGAAAGAGCTATACCTACAGATCCTGCACTTGCTACTGCTTCGTTTTTTACACAACTTACAACTTTAGCAGTAAAAACAATTTGGTATGCAGAAGCAAGACCAATAATGAATAGTAATATACATGCCAGGAGTTCACTAATATTGCATATAAAAAGTAATAAGAACACAATTATCATGGCCATAGCACAAGAAATTATTATTTCATAGTGCTTGGTTGGATTTTTTGCTAATATGTAAGGAAGTAATAAATGCCCAAAGCCTATTAGTATCCATTTTGAAATGCTATATGCAATGTGTCTATCTATAGCGTACATCTCATGCAAGAATGTTGCGGACCACGCATCTGCAAAGCCTTCTAATGGTCCAACCATAAAACCGTCAAACAAACCTATCAATAAAATATCTTTATTAAATATAACTTTGCTTAAATTTTTAATATTTAATTCTTCGTCTGAGGTGCCAACTTTAGGTATAGATATAAAGGTAGTTAAAGCAAGCAATAATCCAAGCATTATACATACAGTAAATAAATAATCCCACCCAAACTTATCAAGTAAGACATGTAATGGTTTGGTGGCAAATACACCACCTGAAATGCCAATAATAACCGATATGCTGAACATCATGGCAAATTTTTCTCTATGGTAATAGATTCTTATTATTTTAAAGAGTCTAAGTACTGAAGCAGAGGATCCAATACCAGTAATTATTCTTCCAATAATAGAATAACTCCAATCATTAGAACTGACTAAAGGTAAAGCACCTAAAGATGTTAATGCAATACAAATCGGTATAACAACTTTAGAACCAAATCTATCTAAAAGAATACCTACAGGAATATGTGCTAACACATAACCTACATAATACAGTCCACAAAATTGTCCTATTTCTGTTGTTCCTATATTAAACCTTACTACCAATTGAGGAATTATAATATTTGGAATTACGCGTAATATATATTGGTATGCATAAAACAGTGACGCCAACAACCAGATTAAAAAATTCCTCTGCAATACTTTACCCCAAAGCTAGCGTTATAGATACTCTGTTTATAGAAAACAATATTTTTATGAATACTTATTTTAATTTACCGGAATTTTATACAGTTGAACTCATAGCCAACATAAGTAGTTTATGCATTAACTAAATTTTCCAGGTTCAAGTTTGGATGATGGAAAAAGTTCACTTTTTCTATTTTTAAAAGAGACCTTTTATTTTACTTATAATTTTTTCTACCATATCTACAACTGGCTCATGAATAAGGTATATGAAAAAAATTACACCACAAATGATAAGTATATTTATGATTTTACCCTTATTCATCTTTATCTTGAGCTTCACTTTTGTTACAAGATCCATTTTATTTATGTTTTTATTTCATGCTGACAATTATATCTTAAATATCATAATTTTCAGTAAAATTTGACTTCAGAAGTATTCTATTAATTCAATATTAACCTTTTTATGTGTAAAATAGTTAATATAATATTAAAGCAGGCTGATGAATATAAGCACGATAGATAATACGCTGCAAAATTACATAACAAAATACATTGAACAAACATTCGCTACACACGTGCTAGGCAATAGATACGACAAATTGTATAGGAAACTTCTAAGTGGTATAGAAGAGATAATAAAGCTTGCTGTAAATGAAGCAAAACACTACGATGAAAATTTAGAAGATCTATATAACGATTCAAGATTTAATAAGAAATTTATTCAAGCTGTTGCTAAACATCAGGTGTCGGAATTTTTAAATACTTATCCGAAAAGAAAAGAAATTGTTGCAGAATTTTACAATGAACATCACATTAACGAAAGTGATTTAAAGACTCTGGAAAAGGGGAAAGATTTAGTAAATAAAATAAATAACATTAACTTACTGCAACAAAATGAAAAAAATGAGGAATTCAATATTAGAAAGACACTTGCTCAATCAATAAAAATGCCTTCCATAGAAAAACACAAGTTAGAACATTCAAAATAACCTTGGCGAAGTATGGCAAAATATACAACTTATGGATAGTCTATTTCATTTTAACTCCTGGCACGCTTTAGTAATACTATCACATCCAATTTCTAATTGTTCCTGAGAGGTTGCATAAGAAATTCTGATAAAATTTTCTAGACCAAATGCAATTCCTGGAACCACAGCAACCAAATGATCTCCCAGTAAGTATTCAGTAAAATCTAAATCATTATTTATTATCTTACCACTTTTTGTGCTTTTACTGAGCAATCCTTCACATGAGACAAATAAATAAAACGCACCTTGTGGAACAGACGCTGATAATCCCGGGGCAGAATTTAGCTCTTTCACCATAAAATCTCTACGACTCTTAAAAATCCTTGTTCTTTCTTTCAAAAAACTATGATCACCGTTTAATGCTGCTGCTGCTGCTGCTTGTGCTATCGAATTTGGATTAGAAGTGCTTTGAGACTGCAGCGTAGAGATAGCTTTTACCACATCACTTCTACCTGCAATATACCCTATTCTCCAGCCTGTCATTGCATAGGCTTTTGATACTCCATTGACTACAAAAACTCTATCATAAAGCTTCGGCTCAACCTGAGCGATAGTAAAAAACTTTTCGTCGTATATTATATGCTCATAAATATCATCTGTAACGACATTCATATGTGGATATTCAAGCAATATTTGTGCTATGTCTTTCAATTCATCACATGTGTACACAGCTCCTGCAGGGTTGTTCGGTGAGTTAAGAATTAACCATTTAGTTTTTTTAGTTATCCTGCTTTTCAATAATTCCGCTGTCAGTTTAAAATTTTGTTTGCATTCTACTACAACTGGCAAGCCGCCAAAAAGACTTACCATATCAACATATGAAACCCAATAAGGAGCTGGAATAATAACTTCATCTCCAGAGTTAATTGTTGCCATGAACAAATTGAATAACACCTGCTTAGCACCTGTACCAACACAGATTTGGTTAAGCGTGTACTCGAGGTTATTATCCTTTCTTAACTTATTAATTATTGCTTCTTTCAGCTCATGCGTTCCATCAACAGCAGTATATTTAGTCTTACCTTCACTTATTGCTTGAATAGCTGCTTTTTTTATATGATCTGGAGTATCAAAATCCGGTTCTCCTGCAGCTAAAACACAGATCTTTTTTCCTTCATTTTTCAACTTATTTGCCTTATCAGTTACAGCAATCGTAGGTGATGGTCTTATTAGGAACATTCTTTTTGCAAGGTCTGACATATTTTACTGAAGCTAAATTTAAATGATAAACCCCGTACAACAAAAAAGCTAGGAATTTTGTGTATTGTATTAGTAGCTTTTTACCAGGTTTACCAACGCAGCAATATTTTCAACTGGAGTATCAGGGAGTACTCCATGTCCGAGATTAAATATGAAGGGTAAATCTCTAAAGCAATCTATTATACGTTTTGCTTCTTTGATTGCTTCCGTTTTATTATAGGCTAAAAGATTAGGATCAAGGTTTCCTTGTAGAGGGATGTTTAGATTCGCTTTCGCCCATTTTATTGGAACATTATAATCTATACTTACTGCAGATACACCTGTTTGTTCGCAGTAATCTTTATAAAGATTTCCAGCAGACCTTGGAAAACCTATTATTGGAAAATCAGAAAATCTATCCTTTATTGCCAAGATAATTCTCTTTGTTGGTTCGATAACATATTCTTTAAACAATGGTTCCAATAACGCACCAGCATTACTGTCAAATAACTGAATAACATCTGCTCCAAATTCTATCTGTTTAATTAGATAAATAATCGTTACTTCCGTTATTCGTTCAATTATTTCCTTCAAACACGAAGGATAAAAATTTAATACTTTGGAAAAAGTTTTGCTGCTCCCACCTTCTATGATGTATGAGGCTACTGTCCATGGTCCACCAGCAAATCCTATGAGAGATTTTTCTTTTGGTAATTGGCTTCTGACTTTTTTTATAGCGTTTAGAATTGGTAAGGTTTTAGTTTCAATTTCTTGTGGACCCTTCAATTCCTTAGGACTTTCCACGGGTTTTATTATTGGACCTACACCGCGTGCGAAATTCACGTTACAACCCAAAACATCAGCTATTATTAAAATGTCTGAAAAAATTATCGCCGCATCCATGTCAAATCTTGTCACCGGCTGTAACGTCAATTCTGTCACTAAATCTGTGTTGTAGCATATCTCCATAAAATTATTCATATTTTCTACTGCTTTGCGGTACTCAGGAAGAGACCTGCCAGCCTGACGCATTAGCCAGATAGGCACTCTTCCACCCGGCTCATTTCTCTTAATAATTTTCGCTATTGTTGTTTTGCCGCTTTCCAATCTATTCTATTTATTCTTTTGCACATTAAAGTATAGTAATAATAATAGTTCTATCAATAACTTGTTGCTAACTTAAAATTCAGTAAAAATTGGCGTTGTTCAACTTGTGGATAAATATGTGAGTAACTCTCGTATATTATTGATTTTCTCTTATGATTTATGTGTATAAGTAAGGTGTTTAGAGTGTTAGTAATTTTCTTTTATGGAAAATACTTTACCATCATGCATTGTTACACAACTATGTATATATTGTTGAAAAAGTTGTTGATCAATTGTTGGTATTTTATATCAACAAATAATTCACAAATTAATTTGACATTATTCACATGCTTATTAAACATTTAATAACAGTTTTCTTGATAAATCTAATCTGAAAACGTTTTTGCCATTACAGGGAATAAATTGAGTAAAAAAAGAACCTTAGTAGAAAAAATAGCATATAGAATTTTTCTCTTCCTTTTCAAAAAAGCTTCTGTGTTGAAAAAGTGTGCGACTGAGGCATTAATGAAAGATCTGCCAGACCTTAATATATTTAATGGTCTATTAAAATTCCGCGATTGTGGTATAATGGATATAATGACTCCACGTACAGAGATATGCGCAGTAGACATTGAGTCAAGCGAGCGTGAAATAATAAAGAAGATAAAAAACACTTGCCACACTAAAATACCAATTTATAAAAATAACTTTGATAATGTAATAGGCTTTTTTTATGTAAAAGATGTTATTTTTAATAGGGATAAAAATTTTAATCTGAAACATATTATACAAAGCGTAATATTTGTTCCACCCTCGATGAAGACAACTAATCTTTTTGTTAGGATGAACTCTTCTAAATCATGCTTAGCTATCGTATTGGATGAATATGGTGGAACTGATGGTTTAATTTCAATGACTGATCTTATAGAGGAACTAATACCAAACATTGATAGTGAAAACGAAATAAATTCAGAATATACCATTACTGAATTGTCTCAAAATAAGTTTGAAGTATCAGCAAGGGCTCTTATAAAAGATATAGAAGAGGATCTAAAAATAGAATTACGTGACCCTGAAGAAGACTATGTTACACTTGGTGGTTTGATTCTTTCGATTGCTGGTAAAGTGCCTTCTGTAGATGAAGTCATTAAATATAAAAATGGTATGAAGTTTATCATCAAAGATGCAAATGAGCGCTACATTAATAAAATAGTACTAGACTTAAGTGATTACAAAAATTAGATTTGGTACCCCTTGTCGGGGAATGCCTTGACACGAAGAAAAAGTTGTAATAACCAAATATGCAACTCAAGTTATAGTTAAACCTATTTCCAGCAAATTATTTTCGCAAGTATAATGCATTTCAGTGTTATAGTACTCTAATAATAAAGAGGTCATATAGATATTAATATCTTTTGTATTTAAATTAGTGTCATTTTTTTTGATTAATTTGTCTACTAATGATTTGCTTATTGGTTTGTGTTCATTTAGAATTTTTATAGTTAATAGCATTTTATCTTCTGTTTGACTCAGTAAAACAGATACTAGTTCAACTTCCGCCACTGCACTGGCTATAGTTAGCACCATATTAGAAATTATCTTATTTATCTTTTCAATTAAATCTTCCTTATTTTTTGCAGAGTATGCGTCTATTTTCCACGTAAGCTTTACTTTTTTTTTAATAAATAATTTTCGATATTAGATTTGGTCTTATCAAAGCTATAATTATCCATTGAAGAAGAATATGCCTGCTTCATAACTTTATGTTTATATATTAAATCATCGGAGCTTTCTTTAAGAAACAACAACGCTTCCTTCTGCGCATCAGCATCATTCTTATCTATTACTTCAAGCTCTTTTACGCCAAACGTTATTCCATTCATAGAGTTAGCAAAGTCATGAAGCAGCCGTCCTGATAGCAGTTCCGTTATTAACAGTATGTTTTTGGTATTTTCGTTCATTGGATAATTATAAATGATTTAAGTTACCCTATATTGGTAAGTATATAATAGTCAATTAAGAGAAAGTTTCGTTGCACTTTTTATATCAAGGCATTAATATAGTATTAACAATTTTAAAATTTATAAAAGGATTATGAATACTTATACTAGATCAGGAATAGATATTGAACTATATAATAAGTTAATAAAAGAAGTCAAGCCTATTGCTCAAGAAACTACTAGAGAAGAAGTAATCAGCGAAATAGGTTCATTTTCTGCGTTATTTGATTTTGCTGCACTAAGTAAGAAGTATGACCATCCAGTACTCGTTTCCTCAACTGATGGAGTAGGTACGAAACTGTTGATAGCTCAAGAAGTGAATAAACATGATACTATAGGTATAGATTTAGTTGCAATGTGTGTAAATGACTTACTTGCACAAGGAGCAACGCCTTTATTTTTCCTTGATTACTTTGCAACAGGTGTTTTGAGCAAGGACGTTTTATTATCTGTGGTCCAAGGCATTGCAAAGGGGTGCAAGCAAGCTAAAATAGCATTGGTTGGTGGGGAAACTGCAGAAATGCCTGGAATGTATGGTAATAATCACTATGACCTTGCAGGGTTTGTGGTTGGTGTAGTTGATCGAAAGCAAATTCTTCCAAACTGTAGTATGATGAAAGCAGGTGATTATATAGTTGGCTTAGAGTCAAGTGGAATTCACTCAAATGGGTTTTCTTTAGTGCGCCATGTTTTCAAAAGCTTAGGTATAAATTATAACGGTACATCTCTATGGAATAATAAATCTTGGAGTGAAATACTACTTGAACCAACAAAAATATATGTTGATTCTTTGCTGCCTATCATGTCACAAGTAAAAGGTATTGCGCACATCACGGGTGGTGGTTTGGTAGACAATATTCCGCGAATTCTTCCAAAAAACTTATTTGCAAACATAGACATTAATTTCTGGAAATGGCCAGATATATTTTTATGGCTAACAAAGGAGGGTAAAATAGAGAAGAAAGAAATGCTAAAAACATTTAATTGTGGTATTGGTATGGTATTGATCGTAAGTTCTGAGAATATGCAAAACGTGAAAAATCATTTCCAAAAACGTGGAGAAAAAATTGAAATTATTGGAAAACTTGATGAGGCATGTAACCCTCCACTTGATAGAGTAGTATTTAGTTAACCTAACTTTACTGACAGTCTTTTTGCAATTTCTAGGTATGCTTCCTTTAAATCTCCTAAATTCAAACGAAAGACATCTTTATCTAGCTTTTTACAAGTATTTTTATCCCATAATCTGCAGTTATCAGGGCTAATTTCATCAGCTAAAACGATTTTAGTACTGTCATTTATTAATCTGCCAAATTCTAACTTGAGATCAACTAAATATATACTTGCATTTGAAAATAGGTGAACTAATATTTCGTTGATTTTTAAAGTTGTAGTTTTAACTTCATCCATTTCTTTGCTAGATAGCCAATCAAAATACAGTATGTGATTTTCACTTACCATTGGGTCGGCTAGGTAATCATTTTTGTAAAAAAAATCGATTATAGGAGATGCAAGCCTCTCACCTTCTTTGATATTAAAACGTTTGCAAAAGCTGCCAGCTGCGACATTTCTAACTACTACCTCAAGAGGTATTATCTTGAGTTTTTTGACTAGCTGTTCTCTTTCGTTTAGAGTTTTTATAAAGTGTGTGCTAATTTCTGCTTTCTCAAGCTTTTCCATGATAAAAGCACTAATATGATTATTAATTATTCCTTTACCATCGATTATTTCATATTTTTCCTTATTGAATGCTGTAACATCATCTTTAAAGTGCTGTATGACAATTGATAAGTCTTCAGTTTCAATAATGGCTTTCGCTTTACCTTCGTATATCGTTTTATTCAGTGACATGTTTAATTTAACTATATACTATATCAATTTACTATTCTTAGAGTATAGCCCCAAATAACTTAAAATAAACCTTAATGGCATTCAATGTTACAATATTAACCATATTCCCAGAAATGTTCCCGGGGTTTTTGAACTATTCTCTTGCCGGAAAAGCGTTAGAAAAAAAAATATGGAACCTTGAAGTAATAAATATTCGTTCTTTTGCGAAAGATAAACATTCAACTGTGGATGATGTTCCATATGGAGGTGGAGCAGGAATGGTTATGCGTTCTGATGTAGTTGGTGATGCAGTAGATAGTATGCTCTCTGTTCATAAAAACACTAAGTTTATTTACATGACTCCATCTGGAACTAAGTTTAATCAGAATATTGCCAGAGAATTATTAGAGTTTCCTCATATAACAATATTGTGTGGTCGATTTGAAGGTATTGACCAAAGGATAATTGATGCGTATACTCCTTATGAGTTAAGTATTGGAGATTATATACTTTCAGGAGGTGAGCCAGCTGCAATGGTGGTTCTTGATGCATGCATTAGACTTCTTCCAGGTGTAGTAAATAATACCGATAGTATTACTGAAGAAAGTTTTAATTATGGTGGTGGTGTACTTGAATATCCTCAATATACTAGACCTGAGCAGTGGAAGGGATATAAAGTACCTGAGGTTTTGTTATCTGGCAATCACAAAAAAATAAGTAATTGGAGGCAGAAGCAGTCTCATGTTATAACAAAAAAGCGTAGGCCTGAATTATTGAATGGAGAGATAAATGACAAATTTACTTAAAAAATTTAACGAACAGCAAATGCAAGTGTTAGCTAAAGAAATACCAGAATTTCGTCCTGGCGATGATTTGAAGGTCACTTTTAAAGTAGTTGACGGTACAAGTGAACGTATACAGATATTTGAAGGTGTATGTATATCAAAAAGGAACCGCGGGTTACATTCTTCTTTTGCAGTCAGAAAAGTGAGCCATGGAGAAAGTATAGTGTCTCAGTTTTTTGTTTATTCTCCTGCACTGGTTTCAGTGCAAGTGACAAGAAAAGGAAAGGTTCGTAGAGCAAAACTGTATTATCTGTGCAAACTATTTGGAAAAGCTGCAAGGATCAAAGAGCGTACTACTTATGTTAAAAAGAAATCTAAGTAGATACAATAGGGAGTGATATCAATTGTATCATCTCAGAACTCTCTCTTGTCATCCCGGTGCGTGACACACAACTGTACGAACATTGTGTTTGCCTCCCGCTGTGGTGTCATCCCAGTGCTCCGACACTGGGATCCAGCATTCATTATTCTCCTTTTGGTTTGTGCTTTCATGGAAAATGTAAAAATTATTTGCAGGCAAAGCCTGCTAGATCCCAGTGTCAGCTACTTGCATGACAAAAAAGGGGAAAGTTTTTTCAAATCCTCGTGTAAAGAAAAGTAAATGAGTATAAAGAAAAAATTCCTTAAATTACTTCAGTCAAGGCGTGTACATGCTCGTATAAAAAGGAAAAATAAAAAGAATAGAGCGCTACGCTTTTGTTCTTTCACGGCACTAGTTATCTCACTTGGCTGTCCTGTGTGTATATTGTTGAGTATATTAGTTAACTCTTACAGTGCCTTAACAGTAACGAAAATTTTATTGCCAGTTGAAATAAATGCTGATCTTACTTTGGCGAGTAATCCTAGTGATTTGCGGTATAAGTCCATTGGCTTACTCAACGATTCTTTACGTAAGGTGTTTGGAGGAACTGATTTTAAAGACGGTGACGAAATTTTAAGTCGTAATTCTTACAAAGAACTAGAGAAATTTTTTCGTAAGAAAGTAAAAGATAGTGGTGAATATGAGATCTGGTTTACCGCGTCAAGTATAATTAATTCAATAAATAAAGATAAACATTTGAATGATCGTTATGCTAAATTACTTGATTGGCTAAAAGAAAAGAGGAGAGTGAAAAAATTTTTTAATAAGTCTTTATTCCTTAAATCTGACTCTCGTGAACCTGAAAATGCAGGGATTTTAGGAGCGTTTATCGGCTCATTGATGACAATTATAGTGTGCCTAGCATTAGCATTACCAATAGGAATTATGTCGGGCATCTGTCTTTACGAATTTATGCCTAAAAATAGGCTAATGACTAATATTGTAGAAATTAGCATGAATAATCTTGCTGCAGTGCCTTCAATAATATTTGGTGTAGTGGGCTTAACTCTCTATCTTGGCATATTTGGGCTACCACGCTCTTCACCACTTGTTGGTGGAATGACTCTTTCATTTATGATGTTACCTAATATTATAATTGCAACAAAAAATGCCTTTGCGAATGTTCCTATTACGATAAAAGATGCAGCGTTTGCGCTCGGTGCACCTCACATCAAGGTGATATTAGATCACTCTTTACCGATTGCGTTACCAAGAATAATACATGGTACTGTGCTTGCAATTGCAAGGATTTTAGGTGAATCTTCTCCTTTACTTATGATGGGTATGGTGGCATTTATTGCTGATACACCTACGTCCTTTTTCGATCCGGCGACTGTTCTGCCTGTACAAATATACATATGGTCAAGTAGTCCTGAAATTGCATTTATTGAACTTGCTGCTATTGCAATTATAGCTTTATTATTGATGTTATTTGCGTTAAATTTAGTAGCAAATTTTGTAAAAAGGAAATTCGAATTTTTTAATTTTTAGCAATTCATGAAAATCACAGTCCTATCTGGTTATGGCTTAAATTGCGAAAAAGAAACTGCATTTGCATTTATGGAATGCAGCAGAAAACTTGGTATTGGTAATATTGAAGTAAAAATCGTTCACATTAACGATATCATAGATAATCCAGGTGAACTGAAATTAAGCAATATACTTGCAATTCCAGGGGGTTTTTCCTATGGTGATGACACTGGTGCTGGTAATGCGTTTGCTTTACGTATTAAAAACAACTTGTTGGATGAGTTTCAAGAGTTTTTATCTCAGGACAAGCTGATTATAGGAATATGTAATGGTTGTCAGATATTAGTAAAATTAATTCCAGAGTTCTCTAATCTAGCTTTAATCCATAATGATATAGGCAATTACCAATGCCGCTGGATTAGAGTGAGAGTTAATCCGCAGAGTAATTCTGTTTGGCTACGGGGCCTGAGTGAACTATATCTCCCTGTTGCTCATGGGGAAGGCAAATTTTTTATGGATCAAGATATTTTGAACCAATTGATTGAGAGCAATTCCACCGCATTACGTTACATTGATAAAAATGGCAACTATGCTAACCTACAATTTCCTTACAATCCGAATGGATCTACATACGACCTAGCAGCTTTATCAGATAAAAGTGGAAGAGTGCTAGCTTTAATGCCCCATCCAGAAAGGGGAATATTTTTTACCCAGCAAGATAATTGGCCCCTTGAAAAAGAAAAGAGCAAGCGTTTAGGTGTTGCTGTGCCAAAATATGGCGATGGAATGCTTATATTTGAAAATGCACTGAAGTATTTTTGTTAAAATTTATTGATAGGGATTTATGGTCGAAATTATCCCCTGATATTGCAAAAAACTTGCTTGACAAGCCTTGCCAGTCCCCTTATCATGAAAATGAAGCTATTTATTTATCTTCTCTGTACAGATTAAATGGTAAAAAAACTCACGTATCTGGCGTCCCATGTTTAATTTTTTGCACTATGTCCATCTTATGTCTCTATAAAATTTCTAGGTTTTTACCTAATATAAGCTGAAATGCGCTTATAAAGCATTTAAAATATCAAAAGACGCCAACTTAAAAAATGGATAGTGAATAATTAGCTACCCTAGGGTTTCTTTTGCCTTTTTTTCTGTTTAGTAAATTTCTTGATGTTTATAATTTAGATTAATTGCGGCTTAAAAGCAACTGAATCGCGGTTATTAAACGTTTAGAAT
>NZ_JAPQLE010000127.1:12162-13742 GCF_028982185.1 Wolbachia endosymbiont of Drosophila baimaii
TAAAAAAACGCCATACTTGAAAGTATAATGTAAGTAATTAGCCAACCACGGGGCTTCTTTTGCCTTTTTTTTATTTGGTAAATTTCTTAATATTTATAGCTAAACAACAACCGTCATCCCGCTACTTATTAGCGGCTGAGATACCGCAGCAGTATGACGGTTCGCGGCGGCATAGTAATTCGTCATCCCGCTGCTTGTTAGCGGGATCTATGTTAAGGTATAGTAGGGGATCTATGTTAAGAGATACCGCGAATGAATCGCGGTATGACGGTGTAGATGATGGTTAAGTAATTCGTCATCCCGCTGCTTGTTAGCGGGATCTAGAGATACCGCAACGTCTCACCTATAGCCTTCAGTGCTCCTTTTTTTGTCATCCCAGCGTCACGCGTTGGTTTCAACATTATATCATGAACTTTCTAAAATTCATTGAACTGTGTTTTCAAACGGTAGTGCCGGGGTGTGAGTATAATGATTATCAGTATATAAAAGTCATAGCAGACAGACTTGAAGCGGCAAATGTTGGCAAAATGAGGCGAATAATATTCAATATGCCTCCGCGTTCAATGAAGTCCCTGTGTGCTAGTGTTGCGTGGCCCGCATGGATACTGGGAAATCAGCCAACTGCAAGAATAATAGTTGCAAGCTACTCTCGGCTGCTTAGCGAAAAGCACTCGCTCGATACAAGATGCATAATGCAGTCTAGTTGGTATAGAGAGCTGTTTCCAGAGGTAGGACTATCCAAAGATCAGAATACCAAATACAAATTTCAAACAGTGCAGAGAGGATACAGAATCGCAACGTCAGTTGGAGGGATGTTAACAGGTGAAGGTGGTGATTTCATCATCGTGGATGATCCACTGAGTCCCGCCCAAGCTTTGAGTGAAACGTTTAGAAAGCGTGCTACAAATTGGTTTGACCAGACTTTAGTAGCCAGGCTCAACAATAGAAAAAAAGGAGTAATTGTTCTTGTGATGCATAGGCTACATCAAGAAGATTTAACCGGGCACCTTCTCTCCAAACCGAAAAACATATGGAACCATACTTGTTTACCGATGATATCTGAAAATAAGGAGATTATCTATTCAATCAAAAAGCCAGCGCCTCCTTTTCTTGTTCCTGTCACCCGAGTAACTACAAATGAGTACAAAAGCTGGATTACAGCATCAAGTGCTAGAATGACACCACCCGTAATATTATACTCAAGAGAAGAAGGTCAGTTGCTATATCCCCTCTATGGAGGAAAAGAAGAAGTTGAGATGATAAAGGTTGAACTTGGGAGTTATGCTTTTGCTGCGCAATATCAACAAAACCCTCTGCCGCTTTCAAGTGGTATAATTAAACGAGAGTGGTTGAACCGCTATAGAAATTTTTCTGATAGTCTCTGATATGTCACTCAGAGCTGGGACACTGCAGTTCCAACAAGCAGCATGAGCAACTTTAGCGTCTGCACCACCTGGACAAAAGTGGGCAATAAATTCTATTTACTCGATGTATAGCTCTTTCCATAAAAGTCCGGATGTGGTAGGATAAGGATAGATGATGATAAGGAGGTTGAATGCCAGCAGCATATAGTTATGATT
>NZ_JAPQLE010000128.1:0-10113 GCF_028982185.1 Wolbachia endosymbiont of Drosophila baimaii
CCATTTCCAAGTTTTTTTGATTGAAAGTCTCCTGTTTCTTTTCTTCTTTGCTGCCACTCCCATAAAGTAGTTCGTCCAATTTTAAATCTTGCTGCCACTGTTTCTCTGCTTTCTCCTTCGTCTAGCGCTTCCATTGCTTTTTTCCTTAAGTCATAACTATATGCTGCTGGCACTCAACCTCCTTATCATCGTCTATCCTTATCTTATCACATCCGGACTTCTATGAAAAGAGCTATACCTTGGTCAATTTCTTCTTTTGTTATGTTGAATGACTTTGCAACATCTTGATATCCAATCTTGCAATTTCCACAACCAATTATGCAAAAAGCAATAGAATTAGATATTTCACTTGCAGCCCACTTATGTATAGCGTAAGCCAAATAATTGTCATGGTATTTAATGCTAAACTGTTGTTCTATTAGCTCAGAAATTTTATTCTTTAGAGACATAAAGCACCCTCCTTACATTCGTTATACCTTTTTGTTAAGATACACCATTTACATCATTTATTACATGCTTTACTTTAATTAATTATTAAAATGAGGGCATCATTTCCAGAGCTATATCTTTTTACCTTGATAATTCTTTTTTGACTTCCTCTTTAATTATCCCACTTATATTCACGTTAAGATCCCCTACCCAAAAATCAGTCATAGTTTCAAGATCGTATAGATCCTCTATTACTTTTTTAATAGCAGCATTTATTTCTTCTTCGTCAAATTCCTTTATAATAGGTCTAATCTTCACATACCCTGGAGAGCCTTTACCATAAATTCCTTTGCTTTTATTAATGCAGCCACCTGCACCAGATCTACTGCTTCTCAAACCACTTCCACACTCTACTGTTTCATACTTGATTTCACCATTTTCTATATATGCTATTTGATTGTCTTGTGTAGACTTCAGTTTATCTGCCTTTACAATTTTCTCCTCTAGCTTTAAATCTTGCTTATGAATTACTGTTTCCTCATAACCCTTACCACCGTATGTTCTATACTCACCTCCACCTGCAACAGTAATCAGTTGCTGGCAATGTTGCTTCTGCGAATTGCACATTTCTATGAAAACAGGTCCCCCGTCCTTATCTGAGAGGTTACTTTCCTGGTTACCCCCTCCCTCTGTGACTTGCACCTTAATTATAGGATAATTAGGATCGATTTTCAGTTTAGCTTTAATATAATCTCCTGGCATCCCTACTCTGCTTTCAGTAGAATGGCATTTTTGATTGTCACAGCCACTACCTTGTATATGACCTGCTTCACCACTTCCCCACGCTTCTATTTTAATACGATCAAATTTTATTGATAAGTCATCTGTATAAACATCTTTATTTTTATGATCATAGGATTTTTCATTATTTTTTTCAAGATCTGGTTTCCTATTTTTCAGCTGTTCCTTGATTATCTCTTTTAATTTTTCTTTTAATTTCTTTTTGAGACCTTCTAAATCGAACCTACACAATTTATCAGCGTAAAAGACCTCCGTTCTGTTTGCTTTAATCAGTTGATCTTTTAATTGTGTACACTTTCGTACTTCATTTTTTTCATCTCTTAATACTTTACCATCCTTATCTTTACAATCCACTTCCTCATACCTTAAGTAGAATGGCTTATCATCTTCATTTTTATTCAAATATTGTTTTGAACGGCTACACTTTCCATCAAAGCAGATGCAACCATCATCACCTTGCTCACATCCTTCTTTATGCTCTACATCCGTCAATTTGTATACTACTTTCAGTCCTTCACCAGATTTTAATTTTTCGCCTATTTTGCTATCTTTCTTCACACAATAACTGCATTCTTCCTTCTTCTGCTCATTTTCATCAGGGAAGAAAACATACTCTTGCTTATTAAATATTATTTTATCCAACCTCTCTTGAGTTTCTTTCAAAGGGTAAACTATTTCCTTGCTTGGAAGATAATAGAACTGATTTGATTCCTTGGAGTAAACAGCATTGTATTTAGTATATCTTGTTCCCATTAATTTTAGTGGTATTATTTTATTTTCTCTTTCAAGAACAAACTCCTCTGGTTCTGGCTGCCATCCAGAAAGACAAAGCATTTTACTGTTAGAATTTCCTTTATACTTTACTTCTGTTTCTGGTTGTCCTAAGTTGTTCAATTTGCACTTATTCCCCTGAAACTCTTTACATTCCATTTCAATATCAGGAACATAGCCATATTCTTTCAGAACTTTAAATTGTTGCGGATTACTTTCTAATATACCTTCTATAATATTATCAATATAACTTTTTTTGTTATTACTATCAGTCGTTTTAGCTACTATTGCTGGTTTTACTACTTTTAAAGATAGAGGGCCAATATTTACAGGATGGTTGGTAACATTAAAAGTACATAAACCATTACTGTAGGTTCCACGTGCTTCATAAGTACAAGTGTTCTCACTCATCTTCATTCTTATCTTTAACGTGTCACTCTGCTTTCCAGACGCGTTACTTCGTACTATTTCTACTACTTCAGGCTCTGGAGCAGGTGGTGCCGGGAAACAGCGGACGAACTGCGGATTTTTTTCATCTATACTTTGAGTTCCAAGGTATTCAGCGCAGAGCTTATCTTTTTCTCTATAAGTTTTGAAGTAGTACGTGATGCCATCTTTGTCTAAAATAGAGCGCCACTCAGCTTTATTTTCTCCATACCCTTTAGGGAAATCTAATTTTTCTCCAATCTTCCCATCTCTTCCTTTCAGATCACCAATGATTATCTTAACCTCAGGATTAAAGTAATCATTATCTGTTATAGGAACAATTCTAACTTGTGGAGGTGACATCGCAAGTTGCTCGCAAAGTGAAGGCGGTCCAGGTGCAAGTGGTATAGGAGCACATTTTACTTTTTTTTGATAGCAAGTATCACAAACATTTTCCATTCCTCCAGGGCGAAAAATATTTGCTCCTTCACCTACTTTATCAGCCCATTCAAAAATACCACTTATACAAGCCGCTTTTTGGCTACAAGCACATATTTTAGGAGAATTAGCAAATTTCTTTTTTTCTTCATTAGTAACATTATCTACCCACTCCCACTCAAGACCTTTCGCAATTCCTTCCTTAATTTTTCCATCACCTAACATTTTATCTCCTTCCCAGTCGATAAAAACTGCTGCAGAAATTCCAGCCCCGCTCGTCTGCGTTCCGTATATCTGGCGGCAGGACGTTCCATTAGGTAATACATAACAGTTACCTCCTTCATAGTCGCAAACTTGAATCTTTGGGTTGAAATAACCATCAATTCCTTGGTCTTTTATTGCTGTCACTTTAATTTCTTTTAATAGATGAGGATCAAAATTCAAATCATCCCACTTGCCAGTAAAGAAGTTCGCAAGACCTTTTCCTATTGAGCTTCCCCCAGCTTCAAGATCAGTACGAGTGTATATACCTGTGCAAGTATCAGAATGGCCACTATTTGCACCAAGCAAAATCAATACTAGGAAAAAAAAATTAGCTTTAAGCTTTACATTTTTCATAAAACACCGGTAACCACTCATTAACTTCTTCTCCTTTTTCCTTTATTGCCTCATACATATACTTTATAGTCTCTTTGTTAGCTGAAAGTACATGTATTTCTTGCATATTCTTTAAATCTAAATTTAAAGTTACTAATCCTTTGTACTGTTTTATCAAAAATAAACCTTCCTGCGTTGGTGTTTGCAGAATTATATTCAGCTCCTCTTTTGATAAAGAAAATGCTTTCATGTATAATCTATTTGCATTGACGTTCGGCATCAAGATTCTTGTATCAACATGTTTATCTAAATATTGAGTAAATTTGCTAGCAAATGCGAGATTTAAATTTTCAGTACTTAGGATTACCACAACATTTAGTTCCGTCATTCTTTGCATCCAGTTATCAAACTCTTTCTCTGTAGGAAAAATATTACTTATCTCCCATGCTTCATCCAAAACAAGTATTGCAGGTGAGCCATCACATTTTGCCTCAAAAGAATATAAAAAATAGTAAAGTATCACGGACATACATTCTTTTCGTTTTGTGAGGTTTGCGGTGTTGAGAGATATAATTTTTGTTTCCCAGTCAATATCTGATTCATCACCATCTTGAAATAAGTAAGCAAACTCACCACCATCACACCATCTATTTATCTTACCCCCAAGGAGCAAGAGCACCTCAGAAATTTGTGAAATAGAACGTGATTCCTTGGGTATAGCAAATATAGAATCCACAATTTTTCTTATCTTTTCTTCTACGTCCACCAAGCTCGTATCGGCTACCATTCTTTTGATCAGTTCAACCAACATATTGCGATTGGAAGCACTATCTTCAATGTTTAGTGGATTAAATTTTAGGCTTTTGTCCTTATACTTCGGATCGATTATATAATATTTACCACTCACTGCTTTAGTAAAAATTATCGACTTTCCAGTGTTATCCAATATGACAATTCTTGGGTTAAACTTTCTTGATTCTGATAATAGGAAATTAATGAGTGAGGTTCTGCCTGAATTTGGAGCTCCAAGTATCGTAGTATGGCCATTATTTCTTTTTCCATGGAAATTAAAGAAGTAAGGATTTCCTTCTTTTGAGAAAAAAACTGTTACCGCTTCTTTCCACCTTCTTCCTTTTAATGTACCTGACGTAAAATCGTGCAGCATAGCAAAGCTGCAAGCGTATTTTGTTAAGATATTTTTCGGTTGCGTAATAAAAGCAAAATTGCCTGGAAGTTGTGCCCAAAAATGACTTTCCATATGTAGATCAGTTCTAAATATCATGAAGCCAATCAATGACATTATAGAAGATAAATCACTAATACTTTCAGCTAACTTATTCCTATCGTCTGCAAATATTGTAAAAATAATTTTCTGTTGGCAGAAGTCTATACTAGAGGTCTTTTCAAGCTCTATTATTTCTTCAATTCCTGAGCTTTTAAGTAAGGTATTATCCTCACTAATTTGCAGCATGTTGATTTGTTTTTTAAATTCTTTTATTGCTTTGTTATTACTAGTAAATATCATTACTTCTGTAATGATAAATTCAGATTCAAGCTGCAAGCATCTATCTATATTACCTAAAGAGATTTCCCGGTATTCTTTTATGCTGAAAATAGAGCCAAATTTCTGTTGATTTTCAAATATTGTTTGAAACGTATTGAAACCAAAAGCTATTTTAAAATTTCTAATATATTGCGACAGGTCCCTTTCATGTATTGGATAATCTTTGTGCGTTAATGTAACAATATAGTGGAGAAATTCTATCATTTCAGAATATATTTTACCTTCACTAAACCTTAGACCCAGTTTTTTAGCTCCAAAAGGTCCTAAATCACTGTGAATTAAGTCAGTTATCTTTTGCAACTCTTGGTGGCTTTCTTGTAAAGACAACTTATGCTTATTCTTTATTCTATTGAAAAAAAACGAATTATTAGTATGCTTGCCAAAATCGCTAAACAATATTACAATATATAGTTCATTTATATACTGTAATTTACTATCAGTTAGTTTATTAAACCACGTTGAATGTAGGTTGTCAGAGAAGTCTTCAGTTTTATTCCATTTCAAGCTCAGTTTATTGCGCTTTCTAACGGTATGAATCCAAACGGTAAAATGCAGGCTATTAATATTTTTTGATATGCTTTTTCTAATTTCAGTTCTGAGGTCGCTGTAGTTATCAACAGAAGAATAATCTTCTAACTTGATTATTTTTAACAATTCTCCCTGTTTTGTTAGTATGGTTTCTTCATCGTAATGACAAGCATAAGGAACAAAATCTAAATCGATGCTTTCTAGTAATGCTAAGTTGTTCTTTTTTTCAAACTTAGAGTTAATCGCTGGTACTTTTAGCTGCATATGCGTATTCAATAAAGATAATTAAAAAAGATAAAAACACTATCTTAATTTTTATCTTTTTTTTCGCTATCGGATTGTAATTTTATATCCTTTGCAAAGTTAAATTTTTCTTTTAAGTAGTCTGTTGCCTTTTCTGTACTACCGAACATCAGGACCAGTACACCAAACATTATCATAAAAAAGATTAGACCTCTGAACACTACTGCAATTATCACTGCAGCTATACACAACCCTATGATTGTTGAAGGACTCATATTTTCTACAGTATCTTTAACTGAAAATGAAGAAATAAAATTTTTTACCGTTTCTTGTATACCCTTTAATTCATCACTCGCCAAACTTGCTTCGCTAGAATATGATGCAAAAATGAAACTTAATAAGGCTATAAAAACCAAAACTTTATTCAATTGAATGCGCATCAACTAAACACCTTTTAAACATTCCTCAGATATAACAACTTTTATATCAATAGGCAAGAACTGAATTCACTTATCCACTACAAGTAACACATATTTAATTTTTACCGCTGCGAACATGCTGTAAGCTCTTATCATCAACAAGAGGACTCACATTAATGGATGTTAATTTACTTGATAGGAAGTTTGAATGCAATTCAGCTACTGCTGCTATAGCAAGCACTGCAGTCATAGCAAGTAGTCCTGCTCCTATCAATCCTGATGTCATTGCTCCTGCAACAATGCACCCTATTGTGGAGAGAGCACAACCTGCTACAAATGCAACGTGAAGATTTCTGTTATTGGGTTGTTTTTCAAGTGGAGTATCTTCACCCTTTTTCTTATTCAAAGGAAATTTCTGCACGATTGTAATGGCGTTTTTTCTGTCCCTTTTTTCTTCGGGTTGCATTGAATCTTTTGCCTGGCTGCCTGTCATCTGAGTAGTTTGACTATTTGTATCCATACTTTCTTTTTCTCTGGATCCCAGTGGGCTTTGTTGCATCGCTAGCTATGATGGATTAAAGATAAAAAAGATGGAGAATATCAGTAGCTTATTATTCTGGTATTTATAACAAGAACGGTCAGTGAATACCTAAATTTGAGTAAAAGAAATTTCACTACCACTCACTAATCCGGCTAAAATTCAAGAATTTCAATGCTTTAGCTATTTTCAATAGAATTAAATTTATTAATGTAAATAATAAATTACTATTCTTAAATTTGATCAGATTGATTGCAAAAAAACAAGATTTTCAATAGGTTACTTATAATCCTAACTATAGTTAGCCTTTCATAAGTAGCGATGCAACAAAGCCATCCCAGTGTCACGCACTGGGATGACATCTGTGGTGACTCTTTCTCAACTTGATCTTCAATCTTTTTATTATATTTAGAAGGAGATCTTCGTCCACTTGGCCCTTTGGACCTTGTTTTAGTTAGGTGTGCTAATTTTGTCTCTCCTTCATCCTCTGGTTGTAAGCCATTATCTCCTTCAACAGAGCTCAATGTTGAGTTTAAACTTTCCTCAGATGAAGTGCTTGTTACTAAAGTTAAACTGCTCCTTCTGCTACTTACTGGTGATTTCAAACTTTCTTTACTCGTTCTAGGTGAGTCTATTCCACTATCTGAATCATTGCCACTACTGAGTTTAGAAGTTTGCTTCTCCTCTATTTCTTTCACAACCTTGCTATATTTTTCAAACACTTCCTCTGTAACATCTGAATTACTAAGTATTTTATTATCACCACTTTTTTTCTCAGCTACATTCAAGGGTGTTTCTTGTGTGTTGTTTTGCTCTTCAATATGTTTTAGCTGCATTTGATCTTCAATATTTTCTTCAACAGCATTTGGTATTGAGCTTA
The DNA here is from genome assembly GCF_028982185.1 of Wolbachia endosymbiont of Drosophila baimaii. Lineage (NCBI taxonomy): Bacteria > Pseudomonadati > Pseudomonadota > Alphaproteobacteria > Rickettsiales > Anaplasmataceae > Wolbachia > Wolbachia endosymbiont of Drosophila baimaii. The sequence continues at coordinate 7,635 of NZ_JAPQLE010000128.1, forward strand.
CACTGCTGCTCCTGTTAGTAATATCCAAAATTGTTTGTACTATTGCTGCCTTTTTTTTGAGTCTAGTTTTTTTGACTCTGTTATTTCTGCTTTCAACGCTGGAAGAAAGTGTTGGATATAATTATTATAATGTTCTCTTTTTTTCCCCACTGATTTTTCTAACTCAGCTAATGCTTCAGGACTAGTTCCTTGCTTGGATGACTCTAAGTGTTTTGCAATAGCCTGCTCATTTTGTCGTTCTCTCAGTATTTTTTCCAATTCAGCCAATGTTTTAGGACTAGCTCCCTGCTTGAACAACCTTTTGCATTCTTTGGAAGTCTCATCTTGATTTTCTTGATAATTTTCTGCTGTTACCTTTTTGTATATAGTGTTGCTCAATTGTTGGTTAATATCTCCTTCCTTACTCTTAGGTTTTTTAAAGGGACTGTGCATAACATTCCTCCATACATAATAAAATGTATAGATACCTCTTTAGCGTTAATTTTACATTAAAACTGGGCAATTATGCCATATTATAAATAATTGCGGCAACTTGCTTATTGGAAGGTCGCTTAACTATTTGCTTTCTGGGCTTTCTACTTCTACAGATTTGCTATTAATATGATTCTTTGCTTGTTGAACTAACATATCCACTACTTCTTTTACAGGCTTTTCCCTATCAACCATGCCAACACTTTGGCCGGCCATTAAAGATCCTGTTTCAACATCTCCTTCAATCACTGCCCTTCTTAAAGCTCCAGCCCAGAACTTTTCTATTTCAAGCTGCCCATCTTCTTTTGAGATCTGTCCCTTTTGGTATTCATCAATAACTTCTTTTTGACGCTTCATGAAGTCATCGCTTGCTTTGTTGGCTATAGCTCTTACAGGAATTACAGGAAAATCAGCACTTATCTGTACAGAAGGTATTGCATTACGTGCGGCCGATTTAATAAACACTTCCTTAAAATTTTTGTGGGCAATTGACTCATTAGTGCAGACAAATAATGTACCTATTTGACAGCCACTTGCTCCCATTTCCAGGTAATTAACTATCATTTCACCTCTTCCTATTCCACCTGCAACAAACACTGGTATTTGTTCATTTTTAAAATGAGGCAATATCTCTTGTGCAAGAACAGAAGTGCTAACTGGCCCTATGTGCCCACCTGCTTCCATTCCTTCTATTATTAACGCATCCACTCCCATTTTTACTAACCTTTTCGCAAGGCTTAATGCTGGTGCAAAGCACATAACTTTAATGCCTGCACCCTTGATTTTTTCTATATTAGGCTTTGTTGGCAGTCCACCGGCAAGCACTATATGGCTCACTTTCGTTTCAATACACACATCTATCAACTCACTCAACTTTGGGTGCATAGTAATTAGATTTACACCAAATGGCTTATTAGTTAATTGCTGCGTCTCTATGATTTCTTTTTTTAGCAAGTCTGGAAACATTGCACCACATGCAATCACACCAAAACCACCAGCGTTTGAGATTGCTGAGACCAAGTTTCTCTCTGAAACCCAGCTCATAGCACCACCCATTATAGCAAACTCACTGCCAAGAAAGTCTGTTCCTTTTTTCCAGAGGCTACTTAACATATAACCTATATCATACGTTTAAAAATGTTTTGCTTATCTATAAATGTGTGTTTCAAAGCGCCAAGTATATGTAAGATTATAAAGAGTACCATAAAACATGCAAGCATCGAATGTAGCTGATTAGCCGTGTTAGCTAGGTCTTTGTTTTGATTAATCAACAAAGGGATATGAAAAAAATATTTGATCTGTTTGCCAGAAGCAGAAGACATGACATAGCCAGATAGTGGCATTAGCACCATCAAAGAATATAAACCAAAGTGTACTGCTTTACTTATATTGATTACAAACCGAGAAAAATTTGCTGGAAGTGGTGGAACATAAGTAAAGACGCGAAAAAATATGCGTACTATGATTAATCCAAGAATAGTGATACCGCAAGCCTTATGAATAGCGTATATGTTGAACTTAATTTCATTGCTAAGTGGTAAGCTTTTCATATAAAGTCCAGAACAAAGCATACCGATAATAAAAACAGCCATCAACCAATGGATAACTCTTAAACCTAGGCTATATTTATTGTCTTCCATTTTGATTACTCTAAAGTAGCATTTATATAGTAGAAAAACTATTTTTCAATCAAAATTATTAAAGCAATTTAGATTTACCGACAATGTAGCTATACAAATTCGACCCAGCCGAGAGTCAAGTAGCAGGCACTGGCATCTAAGTCATAGAAACGGATTAAATGCAAAACTTACTTGACACCCTTCGCCAGCGCCCTTATCATGATAGTGAAGCTGTTGTATTTGCTTTCGCCAATCTGCAGATTAAAAGGTAAGGATTACTTAATGTATCGGCGTCTTACGTTCAATTTTTTGCAGTATATAGATACTGTATGTCTTTACAAAACTTCATCTACATCTAGATTTTTATCTAAATAAGCTGAACGCGCTTA
>NZ_JAPQLE010000129.1:0-16810 GCF_028982185.1 Wolbachia endosymbiont of Drosophila baimaii
TTCCATTTGGTTCAAACTCGGATACAATTTCCCCAGAGCTGGGTAATCTCATACCAGAACCATCTGCTGCAATAAGTCTATAGCCTCTCCAACTCAGGTTCATCCTGATAGGCTGTTTGGATGCTTAAATTCTTGAAAGCCTGTATGGCAAATCTTATACCTTGCTTTAGAAAAAGCTTGCTTTGAGGGTACATGTCAGTGGCTCCATAAGTTCACATTCTATTCCCAAACTTTTTTTAACTAACTTTAAAATCATAGAAAATACTGTCGAAAAAGGAAGTTTTCTTGTTCGTGTAAAACTCAACACAATGGATTTTCTGAAAAGTTTTCGAGTATATTATATTTTTAATTTGTAGAATAAGGTTTTTTCCTTTTTGCATATTTCACCTAAAAAGGACACATTTTAGACTTCTTTGTTGAAATAAAACAGAAACAAAAGTGCTGTCCCTTGCACTCTTTGGATAATTTAATGATAAAAAATTTGGAGAGAAATTTTATACACAATCTCTGACATTTTTCCTTAAGTTGACGCCATTGCCTGAACGGATACAACTTAATTTTTAATCTGCAGGAGTCAAGCTGAGAATGTCCAATTTTCCACTTTCTTTATAGCATAACATACTTCAGCGCCTCTTGCTCCTCTTGAAGTCCAATGGGCTCACCACTTATGTGTAAATTAATCGTTAATGTTGTACACGTTCTTTTCTTTTTCTACTCTCTCTTGCTCTTCAATACAATATATAGCAAGCGGATTAGCTTTAAGTCTTTCGACTCCTATTTCTTCTCCTGTTCCATCGCAGTAACCATAAGTGCCTAATTTTATTTTTTCTAACGCCTCCTTAATTTTTTCTTTTCTATCTTTTCGACGCTTGATTAATTCCTCGTTTCCACTATCTTCATCAGAATAGTATGTATCAATACTATTATCTTCTAGTTCTTGTTTCTCTAACTCAGCGAGTATTGATTGTAACTTTAAGCTGAAGTATTCCAGTTGTTTTACGCTCATATATTCTTCATCTTCTGAAGGAGTGTAATCTTCTGGTGACTTTATTTTTGGTAACTTTTCCATAATTGCATTATCAAAAAAATAATAAAACCTATATAATTTATGAACAAAAAATTATACTGCCTCAAAGTAAACACTATAATTTATAATAAACATTTAAAAGCCTAGTATGATCGACTCAGTAAAAAAATTAGTAATAGATGATAAGAACTTTACCTATATAGTATGTATTTTTATCATAATGTTAAGTTTATCTTCATTTACACTTAAAAACAACAATAAACAAGAAGTTATGTTAACATTAACATGGATATGTGCTACATTTGTTTTGCAGATTTCTACAAATAATTTGTTTACATCTGATTATCATGATGGAATATTAGAGCAAATCTTTGTACAGCCACTCTCTTCTAGGCTTATAGTTGCTTATAAAATTTTCGCTCACTGGTTATTATTTGGGTTACCAATTTCAGTAATTTCTTCCATATTCAGCTTTGCAATTCTAGGCAATAGTATTGAACACTCAATAGCAGTTGGAGTGTCTTTATTATTTAATACGCTGATAATCATTAATATTTCAGCTACTGGAAATGCATTGATGATTGGTCGAAACAACTTAGCATCAGGAGTATCGCAAATTCTTGTTTTGCCAATGATAATGCCAACCTTTGTGTATTTTAAAATGCTAACTCAATTTGAAAATTTATCCTTGAATATTTATACACTACTAATCACCATCTTAGTTTTTGTTATTTTGATTGTTAACAGCACCATAACTACTCACATGGCACTAAAATTTGCTGTGGAACAGGATTGAAAAATCTTACTGTTATTCAGTAGACTTCTTGCATAACCTAGAAAAAAGGCAAATAGTTATTATAGATTTAGGTTTATCGACAATTTGAAAAACCTTCATTCCGGCATCCTTCCCTGTCATCCAAGTAGCCCTTCGTTGTCATCCCAGTGTCAAAAACTGGGATAACAGCTAACCTGACAACCGTCATCCCGCTACTTGTTAGCGGCTAAGAGATACCGTGACGGTATGACGGTTCGCGGTGGCATGACGATAAGCCTCATCATCTCGCTACGTGTTAGCGCCGCGGCGGTATGACGATTCGCAGCGGCATGACGAGAAAGGGGCTACTTGAATGATACCTTTTTTCTACTTAGTTTGGGTTATGCAAGAAGTCTATTCCTTCATAAGGAGAAGTAGTTAAAGGAATTTACTCTATTTCTCCCTCTTTTTTTATTATTTTTAATCTATAGTTAACGTAAAAGAGATATGCAAAAACTCTATTGATCCATAGTCTGCAAATTATTAATAACACTTACTTTAAAGAACCTCACTTTACGCTGATCTTTGAGCGCTCTTCTGTGGTATTTTGTAAGAGTATAACTTGTGAAATCGTCTTCCCTATAGATTAAAGAGTTACACTGCTTTATATGTGATGCTATCCACTCTGCATAGTCCTGATGATCGGTTGCAATGAATATTTCCCCTGTTATAAGTATTTTTTTTGCTAATAAATTTAAAAATTCCGTATTAATTAATCGTCTTTTACTGTGACTTCTTTTTGGCCATGGATCTGGAAAGAGAATAAAGAATCTTTCAACACTGTTATCAGGAAAATTTGCAATCAATTCTCTTGCATCTTCTGTCCACATTAAAATATTTTTTATGTTCTGTATTTCTATGTTTGTCAGCAAGCGAGAAACCCCCTTTAAGTAGGGCTCACATCCTATAAATAACAGATCAGGTTCATTGAGCACCTGGTAAAGCATATTTTCACCGTTGCCAAAGCCTATTTCTACCCATATTCTTTTTTGTGAATTTACAATTTTCTCTATAGATTCCTTGCTGTTTTGAATAGAATATTTTTCCAATATTTCATCAACATCAGGTTTTAGCCTGGACCTTCTGGAGAACGATCTAATCCACTTGCTATTCTTAAATAGCATATTCTTGATACATATATAATTTTCTCACTATATTTTATATAGCTTAAACAATTCTCGAAATGAGTTAATGAAAAATTACTTGTCAATAATTGTTAATATTATATAATATATGAGTTCTAATAAAGTTTAAGTTAAAGGTATGAATAATAATAATCCAGTCGTAAATCTACCGGTTACTATCAGAAAGCTATCATCAAACAAATTTATAGAAGAGATATGTCAAGGCCAATTTGAGGATCAAGATAATACCTTGTTTGAAGATTCTTTTGTTAACAAAATTAAAGAAGGAGATGTGGTAGAAGGTGTAATTACAAGAATAAACCCTAACGACGTTGTGGTTGATATTGGTTTAAAATCTGACGGGAGAATTCTGATCAAGGAACTCGGTTGTAATGATGAGGTCATTATTGGCTCGAAAATCAGAGTTTATGTGGAAAGAATTGAAGATTATCATGGTAATGTTGTTCTTAGTCGTGAAAAAGCAATTAGGGACGAAAAATGGAATAAGTTGGAAGAAGATACAGTTACAAGGGCTGAAGTAAGCGGAGTTATTAAACGCTCAATTAAATGTGGCTTTATTGTTGATCTTGGTGACGGAATAAGCGCTTTTTTACCGCTGAGTCATGTGGATTTGAAGCAAGTAAAAGATGCGAAGCACCTTATTGAAACTGAACAAAAGTTCATCGTGCTTAAAATGGATAAGAAGCAGGGCAATATTGTAGTATCAAGAAAGCTGGTGTTAGAAAAATTGCACGCTGGTGAAAAAATTAAATTTTTAGAATCTTTAAATGAGGGCGATATAATAGAAGGGAAAATAAAAAGTATCACTCATTACGGTGTATTTGTCGGTATTCATGAATCAGATGTAGTGGGAGTTATAGATGGATTGTTACATATTACAGATATCTCTTGGAGTAGGGTAAGTCATCCGTCTGCAGTTTTTACTTGTGGTCAGACTATAAAAGTTAAAATTATAAAAATAGACAAGGAAAATGCTAAAATTTCCTTGGGTGTGAAGCAGCTAGAAGATAGCCCTTGGCAAGATGCAGAGTCAAAATATCCAGTTGATAGTGTGCATAAGGGTTATGTAACAAGCATAGAAGATTATGGATTATTTGTTGAGCTTAGACCTGGAATTGAAGGTTTAGTGCACTCGTCAGAAATAACTTGGGTTAAGAGTAATTTACCAGTTAGTAGTCTCGTAACAAGGGGACAAGAAGTATATGTAAAAATTCTCAGTATTGACATTGCTAAGAGTAGGATGAGTTTAAGCATGAAAAGGTGTGTAGACAACCCTTGGCAAGTATTTATCAATAAATATCCTCCTGGTTCTATTGTTTCTGGTGAAGTGAAGAGTAATACCGGCTCATATGTATCTGTTGCTTTCGGTGATTCTGAAATAGATGAGAACGTAGAAGGGACAATATATGTGAAAGATTTTAGTTGGTCTAAAAATGGTTCAGATGAGATAAAGAAGTATAATGTAGGTGATAAAATAGAAGCAAAAGTAATAAGGGCTAACGTGAATCGGGCAAGAATTTATCTTGGAATAAAACAAATAGAGTATGATCCTCTTGAAGAACTGATAAAGAAAGTTAAGGTAGGTGATAAAATACAGGTTATTGTAGGTAAGAGAGAAGATAATGGACTAGTCGTTGAAGTTGAGAACGATGTAACCCTTCTAATAGATCAAGAGCATTTACCAGAGAGTAAAAAATTCTCTATATCAGAAAAAATAGAAGTTGAAGTATTGGGTGTTGAAGAATATAACATAGCATTATCTGCTAAGTGATAAGGTTTACTTATTTTGGCTTCATATAAATGGCAACAAAGTCTGATATAATAGCGAGGGTAGCAAAAAGACATCCTTTTTTAGATAAGATTGTTATAGCAGCTATAGTTGATAGATTTTTTGGGATACTTTCAAGCACATTGAAACATCATAATAGAGTTGAAATTAGGGGGTTTGGTTCTTTTTCAGTTAGAAGTTATAACTTGAAAGAAACAAGCCATCTAATGTTACAGAAGTTTACAAAGAATCAATACTTTAAAACATATTTTCGTAGCAGTAAAAAATTATCTGATTTGATAAATGAATAAAAATTTATACCATAAATAAGATGAAAGTAGGGGTTTGAGTTTATACTGTACGATAGAAATTTTTAGCACCATATGCAAGTAGTAGAAATAGTTATACGTAATAACACATATAAAATATCTTGCGAAAGTGGGAAGGGGAATCATTTATTACGCCTTGCTAATAGTTTTGACAAGTTAGTTAGTTCTGTATCTCAAAAAACTGGAGGTAAGGGTTCGGATGCATTAAATTTCTTACTTGCAGCACTAATTCTTGAGGATAAAATTTTAGAATTAACAAAGCGATTAGATGAAGTAAATCAAGAGCGCGAAAAGTATAGAAACGAGAAAAGAATAGAATATACTGAGGTACTAGATAAGGTAAATAAGATTATCACTAATCTTGAGTGCATAAAGGATTAGCTTCAATAAAGCAAGCAATTAAATTGACTATCTGACTATTCAAGCTAGGAGGGAGGTTTGTCTTACGAGTTATGTAACAATATAATTCGTAATCATCAAGATCAACTATTTTTTCGTATTCGATTAGTTCGCTTAAGGAAAATTTATCAAGATATTTCAATGCGAAATGCCCTAAAAGTATATCGGTTTCTTTGCAACCCCTATGCCAGCTTCTATATATTAATTTTCTTCTGAGTAGTGAGGTATCTGTCATTACAATTAAACTTTTTTTAATTTAAAAGTTAAACTAAATACTTGTCAAGCGAGGCGCATTTTAATATACTTAACATTTTGTTAAGATCTAAATATACAGGTGGAATTAATTTCTAATCTTATCCATCAATTTAGCGATGGAATATATTATTTTTTATCATTTTCTTTAGTAATTTCTGTCATAGTATTCGTGCATGAATATGGGCATTATGTTGTTGCCAAAGCATGCAAAGTTAAAGTTGAATCTTTTTCTATAGGCTTTGGCCCTGAAATTTTTGGTTTTAACGATAAGTCTGGAACTAGATGGAAATTAAGCGCTGTTCCATTGGGTGGTTATGTTAAAATGCTAGGAGATACTAATGCAGCGAGTGTTCCAGCTGATCAACAAGAATTAACGGAAGAAGAAAAGTTGTATTCATTTCATACAAAACCGCGGTATAAAAAAGCAGCAGTGGTTTTTGCAGGACCTTTTGCAAATATGATACTCGCTGTTATAGCTTTTACAATATTTTTTAGCACGGCAGGTTATTACCACACTCCACCGGTGATTAGGGATGTAATTGGAGGAAGTGCAGCCAAACAAGCTGGCCTATTACCAGGTGACACTATTACACAAATCAATGAGCATAAAATAAAATACTTTGAAGATATTTCACGTGTGATAATGTCGAATCCTAAAACAAGAATGGAGATTGAGTATAGCAGAAATAATGAGAAGCACAGGACCAGTTTAACTCCATTAATAATCAAGGACAAAGACGTTTTTGGCAACACAATAGAAAGAGAAACTATAGGGATTATTTCAGTCAATACATTAAAGCAGTCGTCTTTTCTTGGGGCTGTGAGCTTATCAGTAAGTGAAACTTACCACACTATGTGCTTAACGATCAAAGCTCTCTTTCAAATTATTGTTGGTAAAAGGAGTATCAATGAAATAGGTGGGCCAATAAAAATCGCAAAGTATTCAGGGCAATCAGCTAAAAAGGGATTTATTACGTTTGTGTATTTCATGGCAATGATTTCAACTAGTTTAGCTGCGATTAACTTGCTACCAATTTCACCATTGGATGGTGGGCATTTATTTCGTTGTATTATAGAAGCAGTTATACGTAGAGATTTAAGTTTGAAATATCAAAAATATGAGGCTACCTTTGGTGCTTTCATTTTGTTCTTGCTGATGACAATTGCAATTTCGAATGATATTAGGAGTCTTTTTTAAAATAAATATGAAAAAGCTACTTTACATATTATTAATAGTAATTTTTCCTGCTTTACTTATTGCTTTAGAAAATAAGGAAAAAATGCAGATAAAAGATATCAAATATATTGGTAATGAGCGTGTAAGCAATCAAACAATAGGTTTTTATATAAAATTGGAACCTGGTAATTATGTAAACGACGATGATATAGATTCGATTATAAAAGGTTTATATAAAACAAAGCTATTTGCTAGTGTTAATGCTTACATAGATGATAAAAAAAATTTAGTAGTAAAAATTCAAGAAAATCCACTAATTAACAAGATAATATTAAAGGGTAATAAATTATTTAACAGCAAAGAGCTGCTAAATAATGTAATTCAGTCAAAATCGCTAACTATTTTCACTGAAACAAAATTGCAAAACGATTTAATGAATTTAATCACTACTTATAGAAATAACGGTAAGGTTGGCGTTAAAATTGAATATGAGTTGGAGAAGCTCGATAGTAATAGGGTCAATCTAATTTTCAAAATAAAAGAAGGCAAAACCTCTAAAATTAAGGATATAAGATTTATAGGCAATAAAAACTTTTCTGAAAATGAGCTAGAGCAAGTTATTAAAAGACATAGTAATGACATATTTAGTAAGTTATTTAGAGCCATTTTTAAAGGCGAAAATCATTATTCACCGCAATATCTATTGATTAACACAGAATTGCTCGATTGTTTTTATTCGTCTAAGGGATATATTCAAAATAATATTCAACCAATTGTTGAGGTTGATAATAACAATCAAACAGAGTTAACTTTTTTGATTGACGAAGGACAGCAGTATTTGTTTGGAAGTAATGAGGTTAATATTGAAACTGAAATTCAGGATTTGAGCCTAAAAGAAGAAATATTGGATTTTATAACAGAGGAAAACGATAAGATATTTAATAGAGTTAAAATTAATAATACAGTAGAAAAAATAAACAAATATTTAAACGAGAAAGGATATATATTTGCAAAAGTTAATCCAGAGTATGCACAACGTGACAACGTTGTAGATGTAACCTACAGAGTGCTGCCGGGTAAAAAGATTTATATAAATCAAATTACAATTGATGGTAACGATCGCACTTTAGATAAAGTGATCAGAAGTAAGCTAAGTGTAGCAGAAGGTGATGCGTACAATATATCTGAGATTCAAAAGTCACGTAAAAAACTAATGAGTAGTGATTTTTTTGAAACAGTGAAAGTAAATAGTTACGCAGTTAATGACAATACAGTAAATCTTGACTTAAATGTTAAAGAAAAAAACACTACTTCGTTGTATTTGGGAGGCGGTGTGTCTCTTCCTGGTGGAGCATTGATTAAAATTGACCTCAAAGACCGTAATTTATTTGGTACTGGAAAAGAGCTCTCTTTTGCTCTTGAAAAAAGTCAATACGTATTTTCTACTGATTTAGAGTTTGTTGAAAATAATTTTAATGATTCTGATACGTCACTAGGTGTAGACGTATTTTACGAAAAACAAGATAAGCCAAACACTACTTTTGATAGTTGCGATATGGGATTTTTTACAAAGTTATCATATAAAGTCACAGAGAACTTAACTAATTCCCTTCGCTATTCCTATAAGTATAATCATATACACATGGATAATAAGGGTGGACAAGACACCGATATCTCTGAAATAATACTGGACCGAAAAGGTGAACATCAGATTTCATCAGTGGGATACACGTTGGCATATAATAAACTGGATAACCTCTATACTCCAAAAGAAGGGTATTTACTGCGCTTAAGTCAGGATATTTCAGGATTGGGAGGAAACGTGAATTTCCTAAAATCTGAATTCTTATCTTTTTATACGCACCCTATATTAAGCAAAATTGACGATGATATAACGCTACGCTTTAAGATGGCGGCAGGTCATATTTTTTCTTATACTGATGAAAATCTAAACATTGGCCAGCACTTTTTTAAAGGGGGTAATGAGATTAGAGGGTTTGACCTTTCCGGTATTGGACCAAGAGCAGAAGACAAAAATAAAAGCTCATTAGGAGGCAAAACTTATTTTAATCTAACACAGCAAGTGGATTTTCCTCTACCAAAACTATATGACTATGCTGGTATCAAAGGCTCACTATTTGTTGACTATGCAACACTTTTTAGCTTAGATGATAAAAATAAGAAGTATGAAGGGAAATACTACGATAGCAAGCTTGTGAGAGTGTCACCAGGTTTTGGCTTTTCAATGCTTTCTCCTTTTGGTAGACTTAGATTGGATTTCGGGTTTCCTTTAGTAAAGGAATCTTATGATATAATACCATCACCAAATGTTAAATTTTCTATTGAAGCGGGGATTTGAATGAAATATATACAGTTATTTATATCAGTTATTGCCTTAATTATTTCCTTATTTGTGGGGTATAAGTTTGTAGGATATCAACCTCAGAACACAAAGGCTGCCATTATTGATAGTGACAAAGTCATCAATGAATCTCTTGCTCTGCAAAATATACAACAACAAATAAAGGAGCAGAATTCTAGATTACAACAAGAATTTGAAAATGAGTTAGAAAAACTTAAGCCATCAAAAGAAGAATTTGAACTTTTGTCAGAAGAAGCAAAAAAGGAAAAGACAGGACAATTTAATAAGCACACTGTAAATGTTAGAGATAATTACGCTAAAAAAATGTTACATTTAGAAGAAAGTTATAGAGATGCAGTAGAGAGTGTTTTTAACAAGATAAAAGAAGTCGCTAAAAAAACGGCAGAAAAAAACAACATAGATTTGGTACTATTTATTTCAAAAAAGAACCAAGTTTTATACTCCATGGATGAAGTCGATTTATCAGATGTGGTATTAAACAATATAAACAAGGAAATACCTGAATTTGCTTTAAAAGGCATTGAGTAGACTTATGCAATTTAATATCAGTGATATTATAAAAATATTGCCACATTCTTATCCGTTTCTCTTAGTAGATAGAGTTATAGAGTGTGATCCTGGTAAAAGTATAAAAGCAATCAAAAATGTGACTTTCAATGAGCCATTTTTTATTGGCCATTTCCCTGGTCATCCGATAATGCCAGGAGTCTTGATAATTGAATCTCTAGCTCAGGCATCTGCTATATGTGTTCTAGGTAAAGAAACAATAGAAAATAAAGTTGTTTACTTGAGATCCATTGAAAATGCAAAATTCAGAAAGCCAGTTACTCCAGGGGACACATTGATTCTTCAAGCTAACATTCAAAGTGTGTGTTTAGGTGTACACAAATTTAGGTGTATTGCATCTGTTAGCGAAGAAAAAGTTGCAGAAGCAACAATCTCAGCAGTATTGCAAAATAAATAAAATCTTCATCTGTAAGAAACAGCATGTACACTGTATAGTATAGCAATGAAGCTGAATTTCAAAATCTCATTTTCGAATCTATATACTCGTGATGGATTAATAAAATTAGATGAGACATTTTTGAATTATATCAAATCATGTGATGAGAGCTTGTTTTATTCATTAATTGAAGCAAGAGAAAAAGCAGCTTCTTCTTTGATGTCATCCCAGTGTCATCTCCCATCATCCCAGTGTCACCCCCCGTCATCCCAGTGCTTGACACTGGGATCTAGAAAACAAGAAGGACGGTCAAGTACTTGGATGACAGATAGTCAGTTAATAATAGACCTCTCATATTTACTTGATGAATTTATTGCAAAACTTTTCAATATTGAAAAAGAAATAGAGGAGCTAAAGAAAAAGCACAACGACTTTGCTGTAGTATATAAGTGCAAAAGATTATTTGTCCAACGCTACGCATTAAAGAAATACACTAATGTGGCGAATATAGATATTACTAACAAACTAAGTCATTTTTTCACTTTGCCAACAACAGAAAAAAATTTTGCCGAGCAGGTGATGCATTGGTTTGAAAATAAAGAGGATCACAAAGAGGAAATAGAACTTGCGGCACAATATGCAGTGTGGAGAGTAAAAAATAAACAGAGTATATTATTCAGTATTCATAAAAAATTTGACCACGAAAATCTCATACCATTTTCTAAAAAAGAAGTAGACAAAGTTGAAGTGCTGTATTCAAATGAAGTAAAAAGACGATATGGCTTTGATCTAACAAGCAAAAAGGTAAGTTTGAATAAAGCACTAGATAATGCTCACTACTGCATATTTTGTCATAAGCAAAGTAAGGATAGCTGCTCAAAGGGGCTAATTAATGATGACAATACTTTCAAAAAGTCTCCACTTAGAGTTGAACTGCACGGCTGCCCACTAGAGCAGAAAATATCAGAAATGAATCTGGTGAAAAGCGAAGGGTACAGCATAGCAAGTCTTGCAATTGTGATGATAGATAACCCATTATGTGCAGCCACTGGGCACAGAATATGCAATGACTGCATGAATTCGTGCATATATCAAAAACAAGAACCCGTAAATGTGCCAGCAATTGAAACAAGGATTCTGGATGATGTGCTCAGTTTACCGTACGGATTTGAAATATATTCTCTGCTCAGCCGTTGGAATCCTTTAAATTTTCAGCGTTCATTGCCAAGAGAAAACACCGGAAAAAACATTCTAATTGTAGGCCTTGGTCCTGCTGGTTTTAATTTAGCTCATCATTTGTTGAACGATGGGCATAACGTTATCACCATTGATGGACTAAAGATTGAACCTTTGATCGATAATTTCCAGCTAATTAAAGATTTCAAACACGAAAAATTGAGTGAACGCACGGCAGGAGGGTTTGGTGGGGTGGCAGAATATGGTATTACTTCTCGGTGGGATAAGAATTACTTAAAGATTATTAGATTACTGCTGGAAAGACGTGAGCATTTCGCACTTTATGGAGGCATTCGTTTTGGTGGTACGATTAATGTTGATGATGCGTTCAACTTGGGTTTTGATCACATCGCCCTAGCACTTGGCTCTGGTAAGCCACGAATGATCAAAATAAAAAACATACTAGCTCGTGGAGTACGCATGGCATCTGATTTTTTGATGTCGTTACAACTGACTGGCGCTCTTAAATTTGATTCTATAGCAAATCTGCAAGTTCGTATGCCGATAGTTGTCATAGGGGCGGGGCTTACTGCGATTGACACTGCCACTGAAGCTTTAGCGTATTATCCAATTCAAGTAGAAAAATTTCTTCTTCGTTATGAGATATTAGTTGATAAGTATGGAAAGGACTGTGTTGAAAAAGATTGGACAGAGGAAGAACACAAAATTGCAAATGAGCTCATATCGCACGCAAAGTTGATCCAAGCAGAGCAAGAGTTAGCAAAAAAAGAGAGTAGAGAAATAAAAATATTAGAGTTAATGCAGAGTCTTGGGGGAGTGAAAGTTGTATATAGAAAAGAGCTGAAAGACTCGCCAAGTTATCGATTAAATAGCGAAGAGGTGCAAAACGCATTATCAGAAGGGATTTACTTTATTGAAAACTTAGAGCCAGTTGAAGTTGTGACAGATAAATATAACCATGCTGAGTCAATAAAACTGATAGACACAAAATCCGGCGAAATCAAATGTATAAAAGCACGTTCTATTTTTATAGCAGCAGGTACTGAGCCAAATACAGTTATTGCAACAGAAGATAAAAAGCATTTTAAATTAAGTAATGGGTATTTTACTCATTTGAATTCATCAGGAAAAGAAATAGACCCAATATTTTCTCCTAAAATGCCAAATAAAGATAGAATATTAGTGTATAAGCAAGGCAATAAAACAATCAGCTTTTTTGGTGATCTTCACCCTTCGTATAGTGGCAGCGTCGTGAAAGCTATGGCAAGTGCTAAGAACGGCTACCCTATTATTTCTCAGCTTTTGAGTGGAGTTAATAGCTTCGTTTCTGTCATTCCAGTGTGTGATGTTGTGGGCCAGAAAAAAAATGCGTGGTCAAGTGTTGAAGATCTGGCTAATAAAGAATTATTTAATAGAATCAAAGAGCAATTCACTGCAAAGGTTATAAAAGTTCAATATTTAACAGACAAAGTTGTGGAAATAGTGATCAAAGCACCACTTGCGGCAAAGAATTTTAAGCCTGGGCAATTCTTTAGATTGCAAAATTTTGAAACCAATGGCAGAAAAGCCAATAATACAAACCTTGCTATGGAAGGTATAGCCGTAACCGGCACTGAAGTAGACAAAAAAAAAGGAATTATTTCCACTATTGTGCTGGAAATCGGCG
The DNA here is from genome assembly GCF_028982185.1 of Wolbachia endosymbiont of Drosophila baimaii. Classification (NCBI taxonomy): domain Bacteria; kingdom Pseudomonadati; phylum Pseudomonadota; class Alphaproteobacteria; order Rickettsiales; family Anaplasmataceae; genus Wolbachia; species Wolbachia endosymbiont of Drosophila baimaii. The sequence goes on from NZ_JAPQLE010000129.1 coordinate 13,104, forward strand.
GCTCCACTAATTTATGCAGACACTTAAGAGAAGGCGAGCAAATAATTCTTATGGGCCCAACTGGCAGACCTACTGAGGTTTACTAAGTCTCAATATTAAAGTGATGCCAAATTTTATTTCAAAAAGTAAATAATTTACTAACGCTCGTGCACAAATTAAAAATAAATTATGCACGAGTGTAGCGTTATGAATTAGGAGTGCTATATTAAAGCTTACCTCACTATTAAAGCTATCGGTCAGATTAGATTAAAAACCTAATCTGACCGGTTTCTCTATAACCCTCTAAACTCTGATATAATTATATGATAATTAGTTTAATTAGTGGTTAATATGCAAATTGATTTTATTCATATATTGAGATAGCATAAACCATATTGGTTTTAATTATTGTGCAACTTTATAAATCGTCACTGTTACTTCTACTGACTGTATTAATAGTTATAGTCCTAAAATTACCTGAAAATTTGAGCATTGCAGTAAATTGGTCTCTCCCAATTCTAGATTTTGATTTATCTTTTCGTACCATACTAATATCTTTTTTATCAGTTGCATTTTTAGCTGTTCTACCAGCACAAAATTTGACTTTTTCAGAGATGCTATCTTTTGCTGCTTACACTATTAGTTCACTTTATGCAGTTTTATCTGAACGTATGATATTGGTTATAATATTCTGTGAATTAATGACCGTCAGTGCATTTTTTACTATCGCAGCTGGCTGTAGAGATAGTGAACCTGCAATAAGGTACGCTTGTGTACACTTTTTCGTTGGAGTTATATTAATAGCAGGATTGGCACTTCAAAGCACTAACCTGATAATTTTGGGTTTATTGATAAACTGCGCTTGTTTTCCTTTTTCATTTTGGGTTGTTGATACATATCCTGCTGCATCGCTACATGGCACCACATATCTCTCTTTATTTACCACTAAAGTCTCTTTTTTAGTGATGATTTTACACACTTATAACCTATGGCAAGATTGTACTGAAATATTAGCGCTTGTAGGCGCCATCACTGCAATTTACAGCATTATATTTGCTTCTCTTGAGCAAAATATTCGCAGATTTTTATGCTATAACGTTGTAGGACAAATGGGCTTGCTGATTATTGCAGGAAGTTTGCTCAGTCCTTCGGAAAAAGCAATACCAATTTTGATACTGCATATAATCTTCTCTCTTGTTTATCAATCATTATTGTTTGTGGTCAGTAATTCGATTATTTCACAAACAAAAACAATTAGTTTTAGTGGAGTGGGTAAACTGATGTCAGTGGAAGGCATGTGTGCTATAATCGCAATACTTACAATGGCTGCATTTCCTGGAACCGTTGGATTTATCAGTAAATCATATATCACAGCTGAAATTGAAATGAACACTGTTGCCTTAAAAGGGTATAAAAATTTATATAAGCTTCTAAATTTGCTGCTTCATTTAAGCGTGGGGCTAAAGTTTCTTTATTACTTATTTATTGCAAAAAGTAAGTCAAAACCTTTAGCAGAGAGAGGAGGCAAAATGACTATGATTATTTTAGCATTTATATGCGTAATCGCTGGCAATCCTTACTTACCTATTTACAATAAACCTTCGATTTTCGATTTTGTGTACAACACAAAAAATATTTTGTCGCAATTTAATTTGTTACTATGTACCACTTTATTGTTTATTCCTTTACGCAAGTTATTTTACCCGAGAGTAAATTTTAAAATGGATGTTGATTGGATTTTTAGAACTTTCATATCCTATATTGTCTTGTTGTTCAATCAGTTAGTCTATAAAACTAGAGAAATGTTTGCCAGCGTAGTGCAAAACTTGACTAATCCACTTACTGGTTTATACTTTAATAATATTACTAAACTTAAAGAAGTGCTGGGTTATAACTCAGTGAGTTTTGTTTCAGCTTCTTCTCTCTTTTTAATGAGTATTCTACTAATGCTATTATGTTTAAATCGTTAACTGAAAGTTTAAATTCTGTATTTAGTAAACTGAGAGGAAAGTCAATCATTTCTGAAGATGATTTTAATCTTGCCATGCGTGAAATACGCATAGCCTTAATTGAAGCTGACGTTTCACTTGAAGTTGCAAAAAAATTCATCAACGACATTAAAGATAAAGTGATTGGGGAAAAAGTCATAAAAAGTGTTTCTCCAGCACAAATGATAATTAAAATTGTACAGGATAATTTAGTTGCAGTTCTCGGATCAGAGAAAAGTGACTTAAATCTAGCAGTTAAACCCCCTGCTGTGATTATGATGGTGGGCTTACAAGGTGCAGGTAAAACAACTACCTCAGGAAAGCTTGCTTTAAAACTAAAAAAGCAAAAGAAAAAAGTGATGCTTGCCTCTTTAGACATTTATAGGCCTGCTGCCCAGAAACAACTTGAAGTGCTAGGTAAACAAATAGATGTGCAAACTTTACCTGTAGTAATAGATGAGAAGCCCATTACAATTACAAAAAGGGCACTGGCAGCAGCAAAGAACGATAATTATGATGTATTAATACTAGACACTGCAGGCAGGCTTCATATTGACAATAATATGATGAATGAGTTGAAAGCCGTAAAGGAAATAGCTTCACCTGCAGAAGTTATTTTAGTAGCCGACGCAATGATAGGCCAGGATGCGGTCAACATTGCCAAATCATTCAATGAGGTAATAGGTGTAACCGGCATTATTCTCACCCGTGTTGATGGTGATGCACGTGGTGGTGCTGCTCTTTCTATGAAAATGATCGCCGATTGTCCAATTAAATTTATTGCTTGTGGTGAAAAATTAAGTGACCTCGATGATTTTTATCCAGATAGAATTGCAAAAAGAATACTTAGCATGGGTGATGTTGTCTCATTGGTTGAAAAAGCTGCTGAGATTGTTGGTCAGGAAGAAATTGATAAGTTACAAAAGAAAGTGAAAAAAGGTAAATTCGACCTAAACGACCTAGTGGGAATGTTAAAAACTCTGAGTAAAATGGATGGCATTAGCAACATAATGAAATTCATTCCTAGTTCATTTACAAAAAAGCTAAGTAGCAGTGTGCCAGATGACAATAAAGTGAAAAAATATATAGCCATCATAAACTCAATGACTGAAAAAGAAAGGCAAAATCCAGATATTTTAAATGGCAAAAGAAGACTTAGAATTTCTAAGGGGTCCGGAACAACTGTAACTGACATTAATCTTCTAATTAAGCAGTATAATCAAATGAGCTCTATGGTAAATAAGTTCAGTAAAGTTGACCATAGTAAACTCAAAGAATCTGATTTGATGGATATGCTAAGCAGAAAGTAAGTCAGCAGGTAGTGAAATGAGACAAATCGTTAGTAAACCTTTAGCTATATCAAAAGCGGCTTAGGTCTCGCAAAAAAATTTACAGCTTCTTGCTAGCCAAGAAATTTATTATTAATTTTAGGAAATACTATAGCTAACCCAAGCAACACGTCATACCGCCGCGGTATCTCTAGATCCCGCTAACACGTAGCGGGATGACGAATTATAGCTCTTTCCATAAAAGTCCGGATGTGATAGGATAAGGATAGATGATGATAAGGAGGTTGAATGCCAGCAGCATATAGTTATGATTTAAGAAAAAAAGCAATGGAAGCGCTAGACGAAGGAGAAAGCAGAGAAGCAGTGGCAGCAAGATTTAAGATTGGACGAACTACTTTATGGGAGTGGCAGCAAAGAAGAAAAGAAACAGGAGACTTTCAATCAAAAAAAC
>NZ_JAPQLE010000129.1:16860-19994 GCF_028982185.1 Wolbachia endosymbiont of Drosophila baimaii
ATTTATACCTCGCTATTACACTTAGTTTAGTATGGCTTTTTTTCCATTATTGTCTATCTGTTTGTTGTGCAGTGAGAATTGGTATTAGTAAATTTCTTAAACATTTGCAGCGTAAGTTAGTTGCAATTAAAAGCGGCTGAATCTCGCTTGTCAAGCGTTTAAAACATAAAAAACGCCAATATTTTAAAGCGGATAATAACCCCAGGGCTTCTTTTGCCTTTTTTTTCATTTGGTAAATTTCTTAATATTTATAGCTAAACAACAACCGTCATCCCGCTGCTTGTTAGCGGAATCTCTTGTTAGCGGCTGAGATACCGCGAATGAATCGCGGTATGACGGTTCGTGACGGTATGACGGTTCGCGGTGACATGACGATCACCTCGTCATCCCGCTACTTGTTAGCGGGATCTAGAGATACCGCGAATGAATCGCGGTATGACGTAGGACTGCCGTCATTCCAGTCTGGGATCTAGCCTTTATTATTTGGTTGAAATTAAGTCTTCTGGATTCCAATGTCAGCTACTTTCATGACATCATCATAAAGTGAAATGAGATCCCGCTAACACGTAGCGGGATGACGAGAAAGGGGCTACTCGGATGACATCATAGGAGGCTCGGATGACAGCTAGCCTGACAACCGTCATCCCGCTGCTTGTTAGCGGCTAAGAGATACCGCGGCGGTAGTGACGTAGGATTGCTGTCATCCCAGTGCCCAGACACTGGGATCTGATGGGCCAAAATCACAATGTTCGTACAGTTGTGGATCGTTACATATTGTAACAAAAAAAATCAACTCATTTCTTCCAAAGGCTCTATATTGAAGACAGAAAGTCCAGAAGCGATGACGTGCGCTAAGGCTTGTACGAGCAACATTCTTGCAGCGGTGAGGTTTAAGTTGTCTTCCAGTATGAAACGCATGTTTAAATCACTCTTGCCATACCCCCATAAAACGTGAAACGCTTCTGCAACTTCAAGTAAGTAGAAAGTAATTCTGTGTGGCTCACAAAGCCTTGCTGCAATTTCTACCACATCTGGCCACTTTGCTAAGGTTTTTATGAGGAAGAGCTCTCCACCTGTCCTTAAAAGTGAAGGATCTGCTGTTGGGAGCTCTTTTGGAGCATTACGCATTAACGAATGAGCACGAGCATGCGCATATTGCACGTAAAAAATAGGGTTGTCTTTTGACTGTTCTTTAACTTTAGCAAAATCAAAGTCCAAGACCATATCATTCTTGCGTGTTAGCATTATAAAACGAGTTATGTCCCTGCCAACTTCTTCCACTACATCTCTTGCTGTTAGGAAGTTTCCTGATCTTTTGGACATCTTAACAGGTTTGCCGTTCTCGAAAAAATTCACAATATTATGCAGTTTTACCTCTATTTTTGCTTGATCATCACTGAGCGCAGAGACGACTGCTTTGAGTCTTTTGACATAACCGCCGTGGTCACTACCAAGCTCTACGATCATATTGTTAAAACCACGCGATATCTTATCAAAATGGTAAGCGATATCCGAGGCAAAATAAGTCCAACTGCCGTCCTCTTTCTTCAATGCACGGTCAACGTCATCACCAAATTTTGTAGAGCGAAATAGCATCTCTTTTCTGGAAGTCCAATTTTCGCCTTCTTTGCCTTTTGGTTTCTCCAGGTACCCTTCATACACTAGACCCTTGTCAGACAATATCTTTATACTCTCTTCAATTTTGCCACTTTTTTGTAGCTCATACTCTGAAGTAAAAACATCATGATTTACTCCAAGTAAGTTCATGTCTTCCTTTATGATTTCTAAGATAGAACTTAAAGTATAGTCTCTAATCACTTGATTATCTTGCTTTTCTAGAAGCTCTGCGCCATATTTTTTGGCCAGCCCAGTCCCTATTGGTTTTAAATATTCACCTGGGTATAAACCTTTTTCGATGCTGATTTTTTCTCCCAGAGCTTCTTTATATCGCAAATACACTGACCGAATTAGCGTATCTATCTGTGCTCCAGCATCATTAATATAGTATTCCTTAGTAACTTTATAACCAACTTTTTTCAATAAATTTGCCAGAACGTCACCAAATACTGCCCCTCTTGCATGACCAATATGCAGTGGACCAGTTGGATTTGCAGATACAAATTCAACATTAATGGCCTGATTGTTCCCTATATCTAGGGTGCCAAACTCTGTTTTTAGCTCATTTATTTGTTTTAAAATTCCATGCCACACTTCTATTTTTAAGTGCATGTTGATGAAACCAGGGCCTGCTATTTCCACTTTTGCAACTTCATCAAAAAGTTCAAATTCTTTGGCTAAAACCTCTGCAATTTCAATGGAATTCTTCTTTTCATGCTTTGCAAGCACCATAGCAACGTTTGTGTAAATGTCTCCATGTGCTCTGTTACTTGGGGGTTCTACGATAAAATTTGTTGTATCTGTATTTATAATACCCCTTTGCTTCAACTCGTTTAACTTACTCAAAATTAAGGAAGAAGCCCTTTTGAAAATGTTCATCAACTAGAAAAACTATGAAAACCTCCAACAATATAGCGAATAAGTGGGGCTAGTTGAAGGTTTATCTTAACTATTTTATCTTCCTGGATCAGAGTTTATATTAAGTCGTTGCCGTAACCATGGTAAGAGAAAGCCATACCTTCACTGTAACCATCATTACCAGCATCAGGCTCTTCAACATCATCAGTTACTACCTGATCTTCAGTTGTGATTTTATCCTTGATCGTCTCGTCTACACCCTCATCACTATAAGAAAATTTGTTAGTATATGAATAGCGATTATTGATTTTATCACTATAGTTATGTTTTATAGCTCTTTCCATAAAAGTCCGGTGTGATAGGATAAGGATAGATGATGATAAGGAGGTTGAATGCCAGCAGCATATAGTTATGATTTAAGAAAAAAAGCAATGGAAGCGCTAGACGAAGGAGAAAGCAGAGAANCAGTGGCAGCAAGATTTAAGATTGGACGAACTACTTTATGGGAGTGGCAGCAAAGAAGAAAAGAAACAGGAGACTTTCAATCAAAAAAACTTGGAAATGGGGGTTACAATCACAAAATTACCGACTGGGATACCTTTGCCAAATTTGCCAGAGAACACGGAGGAAAGACTCTATCGGAAATGGCTAAACTTTGG
>NZ_JAPQLE010000130.1:0-13802 GCF_028982185.1 Wolbachia endosymbiont of Drosophila baimaii
CATAACTATATGCTGCTGGCATTCAACCTCCTTATCATCATCTATCCTTATCCTATCACATCCGGACTTTTATGGAAAGAGCTATAATTATATGTTGCATAAAAGCATATATTGCCCTACCATCCAAATAGGTCAAAAATAAAGAGGTTGGCATGAGTTTTACTTTACCTGAATTACCATATGATAAAACAGCTTTGGAGCCTTACATATCTGCAAAAACTTTGGATTTTCATTATGATAAGCACCATAAAGGATATTTAAATAAACTCAATGAGCTAGTTGAAAATACGGATTATCAACATGTAAAAATTGAGGAATTAATAACAAAAGTGCATGGTAATAGCGGCAACTTGCCTATATTTAATAACGCAGCACAAGTTTGGAATCACACTTTTTATTGGAATTCAATGAAAAAAAATGGTGGTGGTAAGCCTAAAGATGGTAGTCTTCTAGCAAAAAAAATTCAAGACGATATCGGTGGCTTTGATAAATTTTATGAAGAATTTTCGAGTCATGGAGTAAGCCAATTTGGCAGTGGATGGGTATGGTTAGTGCTCGAAAAAGGTAGGTTAGGAAAGCTCAAAATCACCAAAACTCCAAATGCAGATTTGCCAATAATTTATGGCCAAGTGCCACTACTCACTATGGATGTGTGGGAGCACGCCTATTATTTAGATTGTCAAAACCGTAGAATTGACTACATAAAAGTTTTCCTTGATCATTTGATTAATTGGGATTTTGCAGAAGAGAACTTAGAAGAATATATGAGATGAATATACCCCGGGTAACAAAATTAGATAATGGTCTGCGCATAATAACTGAGCAGGTGCGTGATATTGATTCCGTAGCTTTAAGCATACGAGTTGGTGTTGGCAGTAGAGCAGAAAGTGCAAAGCAAAATGGAATATCGCATTTTTTAGAACACATGGCTTTCAAAGGGACGAAGACAAGAACTGCCTTTGAAATTGCAAAAGCTTTTGATGACATAGGTGGAGTTTTCAACGCTAGCACCGGTAGGGAAAGCACCACCTATTATGCAAAAGTCCTCAAGAAAGACATAAAAACTGGTATTGATATATTAATAGATATATTGATGAATTCCACGTTTCCAGAAGATGAATTGGAACGTGAGAAGGGTGTTGTAATACAAGAGATTTTTCAAACTAATGATTCACCAAGTGACATTATTTTCGACAAATATTTTGAGGCAGCTTATAAAGACCAACCATTTGGTAGGTCAGTCTTAGGCACGCAAAATACTGTAAAATCTTTTACTCGAGGAGATCTAGATAATTACATAAATGAGCATTACTTTGGTGAGAATATGCTATTTGCCGTTGCAGGAAATGTTGAACATGAAGAAGTTGTTGCATTAACCAAAGATTTTCTCTCAAAGATTCATTCTAAAAAGCTGAAAAAAAGCCAAAATGCGAGCTGTACTGGTGGTGAGTATTTAGAACATCGTAAATTAGATCAGGTACACTTGCTAATTGGTCTACCTAGTGTTTCTCGCCATGACGATAAATATCACACGTTTCAAGTGCTTGATTCTATATTAGGGAGCGGAATGTCATCACGTTTATTCCAGGAAGTAAGGGAAAAGCAGGGATTAGCTTACTCTGTTTATTCATTTAATTCCAGCTATACTAATACAGGAATGTTTTCCATTTTTGCTGGTACAGACAGTAGTAACTTAGATAAACTTTTAAAATCTATAACAACAGAGTTGAAGAAGTTGTCTACAGATGATTTGAAGGAAGAAGAAGTAAATAGAGTGAAAGAGCGAGTAAAATCCCAAATTTTGATGTCACGTGAAAGTGTTAGCTCACGTGCTGAAACATTGGGACACTACTACGGTAACTATAATAGGTACATCAGTAAAAATGAATTAATAGAAAAAATTAGTGCAGTTACCACCGCTAACGTAAAAAAAGCAGCAAAAGAATTGTTATCTCAGCATGAAAAAACCACTCTAGCTGCAATTGGAGAAATTAAATCATTGCCAAGTTACGATAAAGTGGTTTCTATGCTTAAAGCTTAGCGCATTAGTTTTAATTCTTCTGTCAGTTAACTCTTGTTTTTTACACATAAATCACTTATTTCTTCCAATCCCTTCTATATTTCTGCTTTGTATAACCCTTTCCGTATAATTTTTAGTAGGTACTGGTGGTACAAGTGGTTTTTTGCTTACAGGGTTTGAGTCTATACCTTTCTTTTGCCGATGATAGTTCCGTGGTTCTTGAACGGTCTGAAATATAGACTCTCCATCATTATAGTTTCCTCTCACAGAGTTTGAGTTTATGTCTTTCTTTTGCGGAGGATAATTCGATGCCTCTTCACGAGTCTGGAATATAGGCTCTCCATCATTATAGTTTGAGTTTATATTTTCCTTTTGCGAACCAGCGTTCAATAATTTCGATATCTCTCGCCCTAGCTGATCACCTTTATAATTATTGTTAAGATCTTTGATTTTCTCTTTTTTCTCGATTATTTGAGCTAAGGACTCGACAATAATATCTTTGTTTATTCTTGAAGCATCTATTGGCTTACTTCCTTTGACAGTAATTTCACTACTTCCTTGCTTACTACTTACATTGTAGCCCTGCCCTTCAATTTTTGTTGCCACTTCTCTTCTAAATAAATTGCAAATAGCATCTATTACTTTTTGAGCACAATCTTTAAAAAAAGCTTTGATTGCTTTAAATTCCTGTGCTAAGGAGATGGTTTCAGTATGTGTGTATTTTTTACCTAGTGGTGGCTCTTCAGCATTCTGGTGTATAGGTTCTATTTGCTGAGGGTCAAGCATCATTGCATGACGTTTTGAGCGTGTTGGGTTTGCTTGTGTTTCGGATGACGACATGTCCTTAATATCTTGTGTTTTATTCTCACTATCAGCAACCATACCATCACTTGATTTCCTTTTTTGAGGAAGTGATGATAATAACTCTTCAGTGTTCTGATATATGGGCTCTTTTTTCCTAAGATTTTCGTTTTTGTTATCATTAAGCGCCTTATCATGTAACTTTGTGAATTGACTAAAATTATCTTGCATTATCTGCTGAACGTCTATTGGTTTACTTCCTTCAACAGTAATCCCACTTTCTCTTTCCTCACTACTCACACTATAGCCTTGCTTTTTGATTGCTTCCATTACTTGTTTTTTAAAAGCATCTTGAACATTATGTATCGCTTTTTTTGATCTAACACCATCTTCATTCAGAAGAAGCCTAATTCCTTTCATTTCTTCTTTTAAGGAGATGGTGCTTTTATTAGCTGTAGCATATAGTGATTCTTCTTCCCTTAAATTTTCATAAATTGGTTCTTGTACCAAGTTAGCATTGACAAACTCCTGTACTCTTTCTAGATAACCAACATTTTTGTCCTCTTTAGGTACTTGAACGCCTTCAAATTTAATATTGTTTATATCTTCAACACTCAGCCCATTTTCTTTAAGCCATCCCTTTCTTTTGCTCATTGATTCAACGAACTCATTAATTCTTTTTATGTTACCCACACTATCATCAACCAACATAACAGTTTTTGGTAACCGACCATTGTGATTGTTCTTATAATTCACAATTGCCTCACAGATGTGCAAATTCTTTCCGACTTGACTTTGTTGTTCTCTAACATCTAACTCTTGCAACTGACTATCATAATCTCCTGGAAACCCACCAAATACAGAAATACTACCTGTTTGTTTTTCAGATAAACCTAAATAATATTCCGCTACTTTTTTTACAGCATTTGGATATCCTGTATATGATGCAATATTAACTTCTATTCCACCTGAAAGTGCAGATTGTAATGTAGATTTCAATCTCTCTTCATTTTTTACTCCACCTGTACTCCCTAGAAAATTTCTTATATCGTTATCAGTCACTGCATTCTCTTCAGTAGGATTAAAATCACTTTTTCTTAACCTAGAAAAAGCATTGTGCATGTGCCCATTAGTAATAGTATGATCAAAGTCAAATATTAATAGAACATTATTTTTTATCTTCATATCTTTATCTCTCACTTTTACAAATTCAAGACAAAGGCTAACATTAATAGATTAATTATTTATTATAGCACTTCTGAAGGAAAAATAATAAAAGGAAGAGTTAACAGAATAGACTTCTTGCATAACCCAAACTAAGTAGAAAAAAGGTATAGCTATACCGCCGCGGTATCTCTAGATCCCGCTAACAAGCAGCGGGATGACACCCTACTTAACCGTCATACCGCGATTCATTCGCGGTATCTCATCCGCTAACAAGAGATCCCGCTAACACGTAGCGGGATGACAGCAGTCCTACGTCGTGCCACCGCGAACCGTCATACCGCGATTCATTCGCGGTATCTCATCCGCTAACAAGAGATCCCGCTAACACGTAGCGGGATGACGGTTGTCGTTTAGCTATAAATGTTTAAGAAATTTACCAAATAAAAAAAAAGGCAAAAGAAGCCCCGTGGTTGGCTAATTACTTACATTATACTTTCAAGTATGGCGTTTTTTTATTCTAAACGTTTAATAACCGCGACTTAGCTGCTTTTAAATGCAACCAACCTAAATTATAAACGTTAAGAAATTTACTAAACAGAAAAAAAGGCAAAAGAAACCCTAGGGTAGCTAGTTATTCACTATCCATTTTTTAAGTTGGCGTTTTTTTATGTTTTAAACGCTTTATAAGCGCGTTTCAGCTTATGTAGGTAGAAATTTTATAAGACATAAGGTGCACATAGTGCAAAAAATTAAACATGACACGCCAGATACGTGAGTTTTTTTGTCATTTAATCTGTACAGAGAAGATAAATAAATAGCTTCAGTGCCATGATAAGGGGGCTGGCGTAGTTTGTCAAGGAAGTTTTTTCGTTTCTATTCCCAATAAAAGTTCGTTATATGGTTATGCAAGAAGTCTAATGAAGAAAAGACTTAAAGAGAGGCCAAATCAAAGTGCAATGGCATTTCACTAATCCAATTATTTTTCTCCTGATCTAGCCTATCATCTAATATTGCCTGCCTTATTGATGCCATTAACTTATTCATGAAAAAAATGTTGTGAATGGTAACGAGCGTGTAAGCCAGGAGCTCTTTAGCTTTCAGTAAATGGTGTATATAAGCTCTTGAATGTTTTCTGCAGGTAAAACATAAACAGTCGCTTTCAATTGGGTTGTTGTCCAGCTCAAATTGTTGATTCCGCAAATTAATATGCTCTTTGCACTTTGAAGAAATAGAATTTCTATTTTTTGCTTTAATAAGCGCACCACCATGCCTTGCTAAGCGGGTTGGATGCACACAATCAAACGTGTCAATCCCAAGACTAACTCCGCGAAAGATGTCCACAATCCCACCAATACCAAGCAAATGAGTAGGCTTGTCTTTTTTCAGGTGGTCCATAGTGAAAGAAACTACATTGTACATCTGCTCTTTACTTTGACCAAGTGATCCACCTATTGCTTGACCGAAAAATGGCAAATCGTTAATAAAATTACAACTTTCTCTACGTAAATCTTGATATACTCCGCCTTGACTAATTCCATACAGTGCCTGCTTGCCATTATTGTTTTTTTCAAATTCATTTAAAGAACGTTCAGCCCATTTGTGGCTCATGAGCATTGATTTTGCTGTGTATTCTTTGCTTATGTGAAATGGAGTACATTCATCTAAGACTAAGATTAAATCTGCACCTAGTTTTTGTTGAATTTGTATAGAATTTTCAGGAGTCAAGCAATAAGTTTTACCATTAATGTAAGAACGAAAAATTGCCCCATCCTCATTAATTTTGATCAGAGTTTTTTGTTTTTTTCTTATTCCTTTTATCTCTTCCGAAACTGATCCGTGCCCTAAGCTAAATATCTGATATCCACCTGAGTCAGTTAGCATTGGCCCATTCCATCCCATCATCTTGTGCAAACCACCAAGTTTTGCAACAGTATTCTCTCCTGGTTGAAGCATTAGGTGATAGGTGTTGGAAAGTATTATCTGAGTACCTGCTTCACTAATTCTCTCGATATCTGCAGCTTTAATTGCAGCTTTTGTTGCACAGAATATAAAAGCTGGTGTTTCTACGCTTCCATTTGGAGTTTTAATTGTTCCAACTTTTGCAGAACCTGATTGCTTGATTATCTTAAATGCAAATTCTTCTTTCATCTATTTGCCTGAAAGTTCTGTTATGATGTTTTCTACTTTCTCAGGAGTAAGATTTTCATAGAAGTCATTATTGATCTGCACAACGGGAGCATTAACACATGCACCTAGGCATTCAACTTCTTTTAAAGTGAACAAATTATCTTTAGTAGTCTCACCGATATTGATTCCAAGTTTTTTTTTAAAGGTATTTAAAACTTCTTCACTATTGCACAACCAGCAAGGAGTTGTTCTACAAATTTGTATTAGATATTTGCCTACTGGTTTTAAATTATACAGGGTGTAAAAATTTGCCACTTCATATACACGAATATGTGGAATATGCAGCATATCAGCAACATAACGCATAGCAGATTCAGAAACCCATCCGCATTGCTCTTGAACCAGGTATAGTAAAGGCATGACAGCGCTTCCTTCTTTACCTTTGGGATACATCTCTATAAACTTTTCTGCTTTCTTGAGGTTTTCTGATATAAAACTAAACTGCTTTTCTTTTTCTGTCATTCGTGAGACTCGTGTAAATTTCAACAGATTATATCTGAAGGGCTAATAATTGCAATTGTTGGTTTTTTGAGAAATAGCATAAAGCTTCTTAGTCCTCTTCAAGCTTATATTTACCTTTTAGTATAAAATATTATATTAATTTTTTAATTTTAGTTAAAATTTTCATTGACATTAACACACAGGAGTAATCATAATAGCATTTTATTAATATTTTAAATAAAATTGTGTCTATATTAAGAAGATTGCTCGGGATCAACTCAAATACACCGGAAATTAAAGAAGCGATAGGTTTTAATCCAACAAACGTAGAATTAATTGAGGGGAATGGAGTTGCTTACGGACTCAGCTATCAAGATAATGGTAATGGGAGCAGTAAAGTAAAATTACTTATTAGTCCATTATATCAATCAAAAACATACGAATGTGGTACAAATATCAGCTTAGCAAATGAATTCAAAGATCAATTATCTCTCACATTAATAGAAGATTCAGCTGAAATAGATAAAGTTGGAGTTATCTTTCCTGAAGAAGGAATTAGCGAAGAAGGAGAAAAATGCGTTAAAGGCTTATCTTTTAACACTTACGGAATTAAACAATCAGTTAATACTCCTTCAGTTGAACATTTAGATAAAAGAAAATTACAAAAGAATATTGATAATAATAGTCTTGCAAATGTGGGCAATAGTTACTTTCAACCAAGAGCAGTGAAAGTTGGTAATGGTGACGTAATTGTAATCGCCCATAACTTAAAGGATCAAACTTTAGTTTCTTGGTACTTAAAGTCAAGCGAGAGCGGAAAATTTAAGGTATTGACTGGAGAAAAAGGTGTTACAGAAAGAAAATTGTTCAATTTTGATAATCAGGGGCAATTGGCATTAAATGGAAACACGATGCTTTATTCGCAAGTGAGCAAAAGGATTACTAAGGAAAATCAAGAGGTGAGAAAAACACGTATTTTTAAATTTGATATGGCTAAAGTGATTCAGGGTCTGAAGGATGGAGTTAATGGCTTTTTACTTGGTAATCGAAAAGGTCAAATAGATAATAAAGCACTATCTCTTTCTAGAGAACATGAAATAAGCTTTTTGCAGTATGTTGAACAAACGGAAGGAAATGATCTAGTTGCTTTTCTTGAAAATGACCAATCAGCTAATGAGCAGAGGTTACATATAGCAACTCTACTTAAAAATGGATCAGTGTCAGATTTTCCTATCTATCAATTTACAGATCCTATAGAGCAATTATATATTAAAGGCAACGGTCAGGGTGGTTTTATCGTAACTGCGGTAAGTGGAGAAAATATTGTAACTTTTAATCAAAACGGCTCTGGAAAATCTTCTGAAGCAACAATAATACCGGCAAATAGCATCAAAACTCTCAGCGATTTTGTTAATATCATTAACGGTCGATTAACGCCAGATATTATTTCTAGTAGTACCGTGGCTCCTATAACTGTTGCAGAAACGGTTGTGACTTCTAAGAAGACGCCGACTGCTGCAATTACTAGCACAGCAGAAACCGACGCTGTGAAGACTACTAAATTGACAACGGAAGCCGTTGCACCTACTTCTACAATGAATAAACCTTCAACAGAGTCAACGACTCAAACAAGTACAGTAACAGTGGAGCCAACAACAGCAACAAAAACAACTGCTACTTCACAAGCAACCACGATTACTGCAACGTCAACTAATGTGCCTTCGGAAACTGAAATAAGTACTGTAAAACCTACAGCAGCGACTGGTGCGTCGACTTCTACGATGAGTAAACCTTCAACAGAATCAACGACTCAAACAAGTACAGTAACAGTGAAGCCAACAACAGAAGCCGTTGCACCTACTTTTACAACGAATAAACCTTCAACAGAGTCAACGACTCAAACAAGCACAGTAACAGTGGAGCCAACTGCGCCAACAACAAGCTCAGAGAAAACTACACAAACAGCATTTAGTATACCAAGTACTAGAACAAAAGAGTCAACAACTCCTATATTCACCACGACTTTACTTCCTCAGTCTACTTCTTCACCACAACCTACTCAACTTGCTATAGGGTCTAATAAGGCAGGAATGATAGGGGGATCTTTGGTTGAAGCAATAGGTATTGTTGGAATTATAGGATTCATAGCATATAGATATGTTAAGGGTCGTAATGCTGCTCCTGTATTAGAACTAACTGATTTGGGTTATAGAAGGCGATCATCTTCAAGTAGCGATGAAGAAATTTTTACCACTGGTAACAGAATGCGAACTATATATCAATCTGAAACAGTGCTAAATAGTATATCAGTAGAAAGTAGTAGTCGATCAAGAAGTAGCTCATCGTCTTCAAGCGGTGGACCAGGCTCTTGACTAACTGAAGCGGAGTCTAAAAGTGAAAAAAGCTTATCTTGGGATAGTGATGATGTGCCGGAATATCACCTTTAGCTATTTGTCTGAATGTTTTTAATATGCAGACTGTTAGGAAATAGTCTTTTGCTTTTGTGATTTTCATGTTAAAATATAATTCCTGGGTGAAATAAGTAGCTGCTGTTGTGTGATAAACATAGCAGAGGAAAGTCCGGGCTCCAAGGAAAAATAGTGACGGGTAACGCCCGCCGGAGGTAACTCCAGTTATAGGGCTACAGAAAATTACCGCCTAAAATATTCTTAGGTAAGGGTGAAAAGGTGTGGTAAGAGCACACCATGGCAATGGCAACATTGGTAGTCGAGTAACCAACACTAGGAGCAAGATTAAATAGAAGTAGATTTTATGTTTTCCTCATATCTACTCGGGTAAATCGCATGCGGTAAATGGTAACATTTACTCCAGATAAATAGCTACATAAACAGAACTCGGCTTATATTTCACCTAGGCGTTCACATGATACGTGCGATATAAGCCATGCTATATTTAAATGTATAGGCATTTCATGCGTTGTCCTTCACTTGTTCTGCTTGATAGCCATCACTACTTTCGCCTACATTAACATTAGAATATTCTTCATCATCAATATACTCTTTCAGAACATACCCTCTGCCCCAAACGGTTTCTATGTGGCTTTTTCCATCATTTGCACTTTCAAGTTTCTTACGTAATTTGCACATAAAAACATCAACTATCTTGTTATCTGAAGGTTCATCCAAGCCATTGTAAAGATGATTTAAGAACATTTCTTTTGTTAGTACTGTTCCTTTACGCAGTGCTAGCAATTCTATCATAGAATACTCTTTATTAGTAAGGTGAACCGTTTTACCTTTCACCTCAACAACCCTGTGATCAAAATTGATATTTATATTACCAATCTTTATCACCGATTCAGGATGGCCTTTAGTACGACGCACTATGGCCTTAATTCGAGCTAATAACTCGCTTTTATGAAATGGCTTGGTTAAGTAATCATCGGCACCATACCCGAGTCCTTTAGCTTTGTGATTGACAGCGGATATGCATGAAAGTATTAAGACAGGAACTTTGATTTTTGCACTTCTTAGTCTTAACAATATATCATATCCGTCAATATCACCAGGTAAGTGTATATCTAAAATAACTAGGTCATAGTAATCTCCGTTTGAGGAAACCATATTATTGTTATAATCTTGTGCAGAAGTAACAACGTCACAGAAGTGTCCATCAAAAGTTAAGGCGTTAACCACAGTCTTTGCACTTACTTGATCATCTTCAATTAATAATATACGCATATTTTACACCCCATAAATAATTTATAATTTTAGTAATATATATAACTAAGGAAAGTAATAAATCAAATTTTTATTAACAAATGATCAAAATTACACTTATTAATTAATAGTAAATATATTGTTCCAAAGTTATATAAATAGATCTAAAATATAATAGACATACCATGATAGTAATAATATTTTTAGTAAATATTGAATTAAAGTTACTATTATTAAAAGAATACTTCGGTTAATAAATATTTAACTATTCTATATGTCTGTGTTATATTTTTAATTTACTTATCCTACTATTTTAAAGTATAAGTAATATTTTCAGGAATATTGTGTGGCAATATCAATTTTAGGTGCTGGTGCATGGGGTACAGCAATCGCAATTTCATTAGGTAGTAAGAAAGATGTGATTTTGTGGACTCACAATGAAACTGCATTTGAATCAATCAACGGGAAAAGAGAAAGTGACAAGCTACCCGGTTGTCGAATTTCTGATAATGTGTCAGTAAAATTGGCTATTGAAGACACAATTAATGCTTCAGTAACAATCCTCGCTGTTCCCACTCAGTCTCTGAGGAAGGTATGTCAGCAATTGCATAATTGTAATCTGAAAAAAGATGTAGCAATAATTTTAGCTTGTAAGGGAATAGAAAAGTCTACATTAAAATTACCTAGTGAAATAGTAAATGAAATTTTACCTAACAATCCTATTGCTATTTTTTCAGGTCCTAGCTTTGCTGTAGAAGTTGCAAGAAAATTACCCTATTCAATGGTTCTTGCATGCCAAAATAACACATTAGGTTCAAAGCTAGTATCAGAGCTGCAACAAGAAAATGTTAAATTGGAGTTTAGTAACGACATTATAGGAGTACAGATTTGTGCAGCGTTAAAGAACGTTTTTGCTATAGCGTGTGGGATTGTTCTAGGTAGTAAACTTGGGTTTAATGCTCATGCAGCATTGATTACGAAAAGTATGAGCGAAATTAAGGCTTTATACTCAGCAAAAATTGGTGACGGTAGTGTGGATATAAATACACTACTTGGGCCAGCATGTCTGGGTGACCTAATTATGACATGCACATCCTTGAATTCAAGAAACTTATCTTTTGGGTTTAAAATAGGTAATAGTGACAATGGCTCTAATGTTCAGCAGATTTTGTCAGAAGGCAAGTCAGTGATTGAAGGTTTTAGCACTGCTGAGTCCATATTTAATTTAGCAGGAAAGCTAAAGATAAAAATGCCTATATGTGAAGCGGTCTATAGATTATTGTATGAAAGCGCCTCTATAGAGGATACTATTTCTGTTCTTATAAGTTAATTTTGTATTTGGATATATTGTGAAATTTTTATATAAATTAATATCAACGTGGTGGCTGTCTGGAACAGTAAAAAAAATGCCAGGTACTGTGGGTAGTTTGGCTTCTTTTCCGCTTGTTCCTGTAATCCTGAGCAACAAAATTTTAGGTGCAGCAATTATTTCTTTTTTATTCTTAATTGGATTATGGTCTACAGGTAATTATATAAAACATTACAAGACTTCATGTGATCCAAAAGAGGTAGTAATTGACGAAGTGGTTGCTCAATTGCTGACGATACTTTTAGTTTCGATATTGTTAAGCCAAAAGATGAATTGTTCTTCATTGTTGTTGTGCTTTTTTTCTTTTAGGTTTTTTGATATAATAAAAACGTGGCCTATAAATTTAATCGATAAAAATACCAAAGGTCCTTTAGGTATTATGCTAGATGACGTTGTAGCTGCAATTTTAGCCTGTGTTCTTATAGGAGCCTTTTATTGTTTATTGTTGGTGTATGCAGGATAAAAAAATTTATTATTCAAGCTTAATTGTTCAAAATCTAAAGGATTATATACTGTACACAGCGAATTTATCTGAGTGGGAAGTACACGATGAATTTGATAACATCATATTTACAATAAATGGTACCAGGGAGTCATTATTTAATTTTGTGTTCTGTGGAGATCAATGTACCGAGCTTTCTATACAAAAAACTCTAGATTATCTCAGAACAAGAGATATAGAAGCAACATGGGTAATAAATTCACATATGAAAATAAGAGATATTTTAGAAAAGTATGAAATAAAACACGTTAGCACACCAAAAAAAGCTTTACTTAATATGAAAAATTACTTTTTACCTGCTGATGTTATTCCAAACTTGAGGTTAAATGCTGTGAATGGTAGCAACCTCTTAGAACAGTTAGATCTACACACTTCTAAAATTTTTTATCATGGCGTTGGAATTGTCAGCACATTTTTTCGCGGATTATCAAATTATGATGATAAGAACTCAAGATTAAGATTTTTTCTTGTAACACTAAATAATGAAATTGTTGGGACATGCGGTCTTTATGTTCAAGATAGCGTAGCTGGTTTTTATAGTGATGGAGTTTTACCAATTTACAGGAATCGTGGAATAGGTACCCAAATGGTTTTAGAAAGAATAAAGATAGCTAAACAGCTTGAATGCAAATATATAGTAGCACATTGTATGAAATCTTCTGTGAACCTTTATAAGAGATTGGGCTTTCAAATGTTAGGCAATCTTTACTTATATACCTCTTCAGCATAATTCTGAGCGGTTACAAATTTTTACATTTGTTTTAAAAGTGCTATGTTTTTTTTGTATGAAGTGGTTTTAATATTGATTCTAATATTATTCTTTCTCTCTTATTCTAAATTAAAAATTAGTAATAAGATTAAGAACTTACAGCATCAAAATGTTATCATAAATAATTTAATTGATACTGTGAATGATGGGTTTTATATTTGGGATGCAAAAAAACGTATAGAAAAGTTCTCTCCCAATTTACTAATTTTGCTTAATACTGTTTTTTACTCATTTAATGAGTTTGTGAATTTTTTTGAGCAATCAGAAAGCTTAATCAAAAATTTTGTTGAGGCAAAGGAAATAAATAAATCTTTTACTCTAGATTTAAAGTCGAAAGACAGTGAGGTTTATTGCATATGTTACGGTAGAAGCATAATAGATGATTCTACCAATGTGATAGGTGTGCTGTTATGGATAAGGAATGTCTCAGACTGTAAGATAAAGGCTAACGGACTTGAGTTAGAAAATAGTAAGCTTATACAAGAAGTGGAGAGCTATAAAAACGTTTTCAACTTTTTACCATTTCCAATACTAAGATATAACAAGAGTAGAAAGGTGGAATTTTATAACTTGTTTTATGATAAATATGTAGATGGTTCTAAGAAATTTGCTATTACCGGTAGCGCTCATAGCACAAAACCAGGAAGACATGTCATAACTTATAAGAACGAACCTAAGGTTTTCGATTTTGTTAAAATTCCAATACAAGGTTCTGGTAGCATAGTAATGTATGGGAAAGATGTTAGTGATGCAGAGAAATTATATACTGAATTAAACAGTTATAGCATTTCTCATAATAGTCCGAACAGGTCATAGGAAGGCAGAATCAACAGCACGACGAAAGGATTCGAATAGAGGAATGTTTT
>NZ_JAPQLE010000131.1:0-4538 GCF_028982185.1 Wolbachia endosymbiont of Drosophila baimaii
GGAAAAACATTCCTCTATTCGAATCCTTTCGTCGTGCTGTTGATTCTGCCTTCCTATGACCTGTTCGGACTATTATGAGAAATGCTATACCTGTTGGATTTGGGTTTTTTGTATTTTTGCTATTTCTACAAGTTGGTTTCTACGAGATAATTTTTGTTTCAAGCAATCAATATTACCATTACTAACTGTTAAAGGAGTAACACGCATATCTGTATTATTAATATAACGTGAGATGATACTGCAGTCTATTTTATCAGTTTTTGTAGTAATACCAAGGCTTTTAGCATAGTCTCTCCCACCTTGGTTGAATGACGTACACCTCAAAACCATTGCTTAGTAAAGTACAGGCACATAATTTTTCGTATCCACCAGTTGCCTCAAGACCAATTTTGGTTACATTATGCAAACGTAAAAAGTCCAGCATTTCATCAATGGATTGTACATTGTTTTCAAATATTTTATAATGCTCAAGTGAGTGAATGTGGAGATCTAATTTACTTTTGCTAACATCAATGCCAGCAATAATGTTTGATGAATTCATAATTCCTCCGTAATAATAACATATACTGCATTTTCCAGCCTTATATACGAGCCTAAAAGCTCAATCAGTTGTTCGGAACTTTCAGTATAATAAACCAGAGAAGAGAACCTTGCTGAACAACGATTCTTATAATCAAGGGGCGTGACGATTCCTCTTCTCTGTGTGTCTTTAATCTCACTACTTTGATATTTATAAAGACTTGTTCTTAACATATAAGGGAAGTGTCCTCTAGGTGAGATTGTGGAGCATTCGTTGCAGCATTTGGCTGTTCAATTACGCTAGTTGATTCTTTAGGTATACTATTTCCTTCAAAATTTCCATCTTTTTATTATGTTCTCTTTAGCATTTTGAGAGTGAATTATTCTAGTTTTGATATTTAAACGTTTTGTATCTGCTGTAATGATTTCACTTCCAGTTTGCTATTCTTTACATATTGAATTGCAAGCACTAACGCTTTACTTCCGGAAGCTGTGGTGCTGTAAGCTATATTTTGCAAAATAGCAGTTCTCCTGATATCTTTGCTGTCTGAGACTGACTTTACACCTTTTGAAGTATTAATCACTAGATTTATTTTTCCATCTTTGAGCATATCAACTATGTGGGGTCTGCCTTCTCTTACTTTATTTACAGCTTGTGCAGCAATGCCGTTATTGTTCAGATACGAAGCTGTGCCTTTGGTGGCATATATTTCAAAACTCAGTTCTTTCAACATTCGTGCAACTGGCAATATATACTTTTTATCATCATCTTTTACTGAAACCAGAGCTGTTCCTTCTGTTGGTAACTTGTATCCTGCAGCCATGTGCGTTTTTGCAAGTGCAGCTTCAAATGATGAGTCAATTCCCATCACTTCTCCTGTTGATTTCATTTCAGGACCAAGTAAAGTATCAACTCCTGCAAAGCGGGTAAATGGAAAAACAGCAGCTTTAACTGCAAAATGATTGAAAGGCTTGTTTTCCTGATTCAATTTTTTACCCAAAATAACCTGAGTGGCAAGCTTTGCAATAGGAATATTGATTACCTTGGAAATAAAAGGAACGGTTCGACTAGCCCTTAAATTCACTTCAAGTATGTATACATCACTAGACCTCTTGCATAACTCGATTTCTGAAGGCAATTTTGTCGTCAAAGCTTGTCTGTGCTCCTCAAATACATTCGAGTATTCTGTGGTGCTCATCTGCACTTTTCCTAAAGATTTCTCATCACAAACAGGTTCTGCAAGAGGTCTATTCTCTTGAACAGCAAACTGAATGTTTATCAGACCTTTCACTTCTAGTGCAAGAGCTATTCTTTCAGTTTGTAGCTTAATCTCTTTTATTACTTCGTCACTCAATGTATTTGTCGGTATTGAGCATGTTGAATCACCAGAGTGGATACCAGCTTCTTCAATATGCTCCATGACCGCTGCAATGAAAACTTTTTCCCCATCACATACAGCATCAACATCAACCTCAACTGCATTGACTAAAAATTTATCAAGAAGCAGCGATCCGTGTTCAAAAATTTTGGTTTGATTCAAGACATACTCTTTGAAGCTCTGAGTATCGTGTCTAATCGACATAGACTGACCGCCAAGGACATATGATGGCCTGACTACTAGTGGAAACCCCACCTTTTCTGCGTTGGTTAACGCTTCTTCTACTGAATGGCAGATAGAATTTTCAGGTTGTTTTAAATTAAGTTGCAAAGCAAGGTTTTTAAACCTCATGCGATCTTCTGCAAGGTCAATAGAATCAAACGAAGTTCCCAAAATTTTGAAACCTCTCTCGTTAAGCACTTTGGCTAACTTTAAAGGTGTTTGACCACCTATTTGAACTATTACACCAACCAGTGTGCCATTTTCTTGCTCTTTACTTAGTATTTCAAGCACATCCTCTGCAATGAGTGGTGCAAAATATAAACGATCAGCGGTATCGTAGTCAGTTGAGACAGTTTCGGGATTACAGTTGATCATTATTGTTTCATACCCCATTTCTTTGGCGGCAGAAGCTGCATGTACGCATGCATAATCAAACTCAATACCTTGACCAATGCGATTTGGACCACTTCCTAAAATGACAACCTTTTCTCGGTCAGAAATATTCGCCTCACATTCCGTTTTATTTTCAACATCACCCTCATAGCAGCCATACATATAAGCAGTGCTCGATTCAAATTCAGCTGCACAGGTGTCTACGCGTTTATAAACTTGTTTAATGCCAAATTTTTTTCTTATTTCTTCGATTTGTTTTACTCGATCTCCAGCGTGTAACGCTGGCTGGATCCCAGTGTCACGCACTGGGATGACATTAGAGGGTACTGGAATGACAGAGGTAGGTCTATTACTTAACTTTGCTAATCTTGCATCTGAAAATCCCATTTTTTTCAGCTCTAACATTTCGTACGCAGTTCCAGGAAATCCATTTTCCTTGATTTTTTGTTCAGTTAATATAATTTGCTGCATATTTTGCAGAAACCATAAGTCATATCCTGTAATCGAATTTATTTCTTCTATGCTAATTCCGTGGCGCATTGCGTCAGCAGCAATCAGTAATCTGTTTGGTAGCAATTTTGCTAATTGAGATTTTACGTGATCAATATCAATGTTCTCAGGAAACACTTCATCAAGTCCTGTAAGATCAGTTTCAAGTGAACGAAAAGCTTTCTGCAGTGACTCATTAAAAGTGCGGCCTATAGACATTACTTCTCCCACTGATTTCATGGAGGTTGATAGTTCACAATTCGTTCCTTTAAATTTCTCAAACTCAAATCGAGGAATTTTAGTGACGATATAATCAATCACTGGTTCGAATGCTGCTGGTATTATTGGAGCACAGTCGTTACGTATTTCGTCGAGGGAATAGCCAATAGCAAGTTTAGTGACAACTTTTGCAATAGGATAGCCTGTTGCTTTTGAGGCAAGTGCAGAAGAGCGAGAAATCCTTGGATTCATCTCAATCACAACGAGGCTTCCATCTTCTTTAGGATTCACTGCAAATTGAACATTTGCACCACCGGCACTAACATCAATTTCTCTCAGCACTGCTATAGATGCATTTCTCATCTGTTGGTATTCTACGTCACGCAGAGTCAAAGCAGGAGCAACAGTTATGCTATCCCCAGTGTGCACTCCCATCGGATCAACATTTTCTATCGAACAGACTATTATGCAGTTATCTTTACAATCGCGGATAACTTCCATTTCATATTCTTTCCAGCCGATAATTGATTCATCTATCTGAACTTCATTTATTGGCGAAATTTTGAGAGCACTTTCTGCGATATTGAAAAACTCCTCTTTATTATATGCTATGCCACTACCTGCGCCACCAAGAGTGAATGATGAACGGATGATTGCTGGTAATCCAACGTAGTCCAAAGCCTTTTTTATTTGTTCTTGATTTTTTATAATGATACTTTTGGGGTATTTCAGTCCTATTCTATCCATGGACTGACGGAATAACTCTCTATCCTCTGCTTTTTTTATTGCTTCTCTATTTACCCCTATTAATTCTACATTGTATTTGTCTAACACTCCATCATCTGCAAGTTTTATTGCGCAATTGAGTGCTGTTTGCCCGCCCATTGTTGGCAATATTGCGTCTGGCCTCTCCTTAATTATAATTTTCTCTATGATTTCAGGCAGTACCGGCTCAATATAAGTTGCATCAGAGAATTCAGGATCTGTCATTATAGTTGCGGGGTTGGAGTTAACCAAAATGACTTTATAACCTTCACTTTTTAATACTTTACAGCTTTGCGTTCCAGAATAATCAAACTCGCATGCCTGACCTATAACTATTGGGCCTGCTCCTATTACTAATATAGATTCTATATCTGTGCGTTTCGGCATAATTACAATAACGGTCTCTATTCAAGTAATGTTACCAATCTTTCCTGTATATGTGAATTTTTATTAAACCTATTAGCTAATTATAGCTCTTTCCATAAAAGTCCGGATGTGATAGGATAAGGATAGATGATGATAAGGAGGTTGAATGCCAGCAGCATATAGTTA
>NZ_JAPQLE010000132.1:0-1795 GCF_028982185.1 Wolbachia endosymbiont of Drosophila baimaii
CATATTTTTTCTTCAACAGTTAAATGGCCATTTATAATGAATTTTGTCAGTAACTGCCAGTTCTTTTCACTTGAGCGATGCAACAAAGCCCACTGGGATCCAGAAAACTTTATTATAAACGAGCACACTATACAAGGAGATTATGAAACACGCATCTGAATTTTTAAATTTCATCCAAGAAAGAGGGTACCTATACCAATGCACAAACATTGAAGGACTAGATCAGTTATTATTGCAGAGCAATTATATAGTCGCATACATTGGGTTTGATTGCACAGCACCAAGTCTTCATATTGGTCACCTAATGCATATTATGATGTTCCGTCACCTGCAAAAATTTGGTTACAAGCCGATAGTCTTACTTGGAGGTGGCACAACAAAAATTGGTGACCCATCCGGTAAGGATAAAGCAAGAAGCTTCTTATCTATCAAGGATATTAGCGAAAATATATCTAGTATAAAGGAAACATTGGAGAGAATGGTATCTTTTGATGATGAAAAGACTGGTGCAGTTATAGTAAATAATGCAGATTGGTTAGATAACATAAAATACATAGATTTTTTGCGTGACATAGGAGCGCATTTTTCGGTAAATCGCATGCTAAGTTTTGATAGTGTGAAAACTAGGCTAGATAGAGAGCAAACCTTAAGCTTCTTAGAATTTAATTACATGTTATTGCAGGCTTACGATTTTACTGAATTAAACAAAAAGTATGACTGTCGTTTGCAGGTAGGGGGATCAGACCAGTGGGGAAATATAGTAAATGGGATTGAACTGGGAAAAAAATTAAACTTGCCTGAGCTGTTTGGCCTTACCACGCCTCTTTTATTAAATGCACAAGGAAAAAAAATGGGCAAAACTGAAAGTGGAGCGATATGGCTCGATGGCAATATGCTAAAACCTTACGATTATTGGCAATATTTTCGCAATGTTGATGATCAAGACGTCGGACGTTTCTTGAGATTGTTCACTGATTTGTCAATTGATGAGATCAAAAAGTTAGAATCCTTAAAAGATCAGGAAATAAATGAAGCAAAAAAAGTTTTGGCAACAGAAGTGACAAAAATATGTCACGGTAACAAAGAAGCAGAACTTGCACAATCTGCTGCAGTCTCTGCTTTTGAGAATGAGGATAGCTCACTACTTCCTGATTACATTATAAAAAAAGAACAAGTTGCAAGCGGCATATCCTTAGTAGACCTACTACATGACACCGGTTTTGAACCTTCAAAAGGCGCTGCAAAGCGTTTAATACAGGGCAATGGGTGCAAAGTTAATGATAATATTATAAATGACATTAACTACATAATAAATCCCGAGAGCTTTAAAGATCAATCATTCATAAAATTATCTGCAGGAAAGAAACGCCATATTAAAGTTATGGTAGATTAGATCTCGAAGTAAGAAAACAAATTTTATACAAGTGAGAAATTAGATATGGAGCAAATTTTCAAAATTCGAGAATTATGTATAAAACAACTGGAAAGGTAGTAGAAAGCGAAATTCTATTATATATAGCTAAAGTGGCTTAGGTTTACCTACAATTTGAAAAACAACAAATTCGTCATTCCGCTACTTGTTAGCGGAATCTATACCGCGAATGAATCCATAACTGTACGGGCATTGCAATTTAGGCCTACCAGGAGGGCAATGCCTCTTATCCAAGTACCCTCTTCTTGTCATCCCAGTGCTTGACACTGGGATGGCTTTGTTGCATCGCTACTTATGAAAGGCTAACTATAGTTAGGATTATAAGCAACCTATTGAAAATCTTGTTTTTTTGCAATCAATCTG
>NZ_JAPQLE010000133.1:0-2812 GCF_028982185.1 Wolbachia endosymbiont of Drosophila baimaii
TTTCATTAAAAGACAAACGCAGAAGGGCTAGAGTATCCACTTTAACCTCTCTAAATTTGCTCACAATCTCTTAACTTGACGCGTATGGTTATAATAAGGGGGCTGGCGAAGCTTGTCAAGGAAGTTTTTATGATTTATCTAACGAACTTTACACTTGCTAAAGTTGTACCATCTTGGTAACTTTAACTGAAAGAAGTTATTTTTTATCCAATATGAAAAAAGCCTTTATATTCACATCCTTAATAGCAATTATATTGATAGTTATTACTTATTTATACAGAAACGACGGAACTAATGACTCACAAGTGGTAAATGTTTATTCATCGCGCAAAGAAGAATTAGTACGTACTTTGTTTGATGAATTCACGAAAAATACAGGTATTAAAGTACGTTACATCATTGATGATTATTCTCAGCTACTTTCACGAATGGAAAACGGTGGTGAAGCTGACTTATTTTTGACTGCTGATGCAATCAACTTAATTCTAGCAAAAAAAAGAGGACTTTTATCTCAAGTAGATTCAGAGGTTTTAAAAAGTGTTATACCTGCAAGATTTAGAGACAGTGAAGATTATTGGTTTGGTCTTACAAAAAGAGCTAGGATATTGGTTTACAATAAAGAGTCAGTAGACCCTAAGGACTTAAGTACTTATGAAGATTTAGCAAATGAAAAATGGAAAGGAAAAATATTAGTGCGTTCTTCTACAAGTCCATATAACAGATCATTAATTGCTTTTATGATTGCAAATAATGGTTTTGAAAAGACGAAAGAATGGGTAAGCGGAATTGTGAGCAATATGGCAAGAAAACCAAGTGGTGGTGATACTGATCAAATTTACGCCGTAGCAGCGGGTGAGGGAGATGTTGCAATAGTAAACAGCTACTACTTTGCGAGAATTCTTTCATCAGAAAATAAAAAGAATGTTGCAGACAAGCTAGGGGCTTTTTTTCCTAATCGCAACGATCACGGTGTAATGGTAAACATCAGTGGTGCAGCAGTAACAAAAAACGCAAAAAACAGGGAAAATGCTATAGTCTTATTGGAATTTTTAGTAAGCAAGCAGGCTCAAGAGTTATACGCTAAAAAAAACCAAGAATATCCTATTATTGAAGGCGTTGAAACTTCCGATATACTAAAATCTTGGGGAAATTATTCACAAAGTGATTTGCCTCTAAGTGAACTTGAGAAGCATCTTTTTGAGGCTGTTATGATAGCGGATGAGTGTAAGTGGAAGTAATCCCCAGCGCCACTAAACATTGGGATGAAAGATTTATGCTAATATACCTTACTCTTGACTCGCTGAACTTTTTCTTCCTTCTAACTTAATTTTGACTTTACTATCTTTTTCCGTTCTTTCACCAAAACAATTGCTGCACAAGAAGTCTATTGAAAAAAGGTAATAAGAAAGTAGAATAGGTTCAAGTAGTTGAAAAGGAAACTATGAACAAGAGAAGGAATTTGTTAAACATCTCAGACCTTACAGTCGATGATGTAGAAAATATAACTAAGTTGGCCAACCAGTACCTTAAAAAAGAAGTTGCAAATAGTCATATCTTGGAAAATAAGACAGTAATAAATTTATTCTTTGAAGATTCAACGCGTACACTTGCGTCTTTTGAAATAGCAGCAAAAAGCCTTGGAGCAAATGTTGTAACTTTGCCAATAAGATCTTCTTCTATTAACAAGGGAGAAGATCTAAAAGACATGATCAAAACATTAAATGCAATGAATCCTGATTACATAATAATCAGGCATAAAAGTAGTGGTATCATTAATACACTGGCAAAGTATGTTAACTGCTCGCTAATCAATGCAGGCGATGGAAGTAGTGAACATCCAACTCAAGCTCTTGCAGACTATCTTGTAATCAGCAATCACAAAAAGCAAATAAAGGACCTCAAAGTTGTGATATGTGGAGATATTCTGCACAGCAGAGTTGCAAGGTCAAATATAAGGTTGCTAAAAATGTTTGGAGCAGAGATAAACTTGGTCGCACCACCAACTTTGATTTGTAAGCATTTTCCTGAAGTAGATTCAGTCCATTATTCATTAATTGAAGGTATAAAGGATGCTGACGTAATTATGCTTTTGAGATTGCAGAAAGAGCGCATGAATAATAGTTCTTCAGAGAAAGAATATTTTCATTTGTATGGACTTGATTTACAAAAGCTATCATACGCAAAACCAGATGCGATTGTTATGCACCCAGGGCCAATAAATAGAGGGATTGAGATTAGCAGCGATGTAGCAGATTGTGTTATTTTACAGCAAGTAGAATTTGGATTGGCAATACGTAAGGCAGTGTTGCACTATTATAGGCCTTGCTAATATTAAAAGATGCTACACAACTAATGCAAAAAGGGGGGCATGAAATGACAAGGCTTGTAAATGGTTTGAGAATGGCCATTAAGATGTTAAGGCCGAGGATATGGTGTGGAAGTTTTTACGAAAGCCTGAAGTCAATCAACAACCTTGCAGAACGGCAAATTAGACGGCTATCGTAAAAACAGCTTTTTCACCTGGTCGGAACATGGAGAAAGATTTGTGGAAAGAATGTTGTCAATATTTTTGACATCACGTCTCAATGGCCAAAATCCCTTCCAAAAGTTACGACTGCTTAGTTCTTTATTCATTCTCACAATCCGTGAACGGTTACAACCTGGATTCCAGTGGGCTTTGTTGCATCGCTAGCTATGATGGATTAAAGATAAAAAAGATAGCGAATATCAGTAGCTTATTATTCTGGTATTTATAACAAGAACGGTCAGTGAATACCTAAATTTGAGTAAAAGAAATTTCACTACCACTCAC
>NZ_JAPQLE010000134.1:0-579 GCF_028982185.1 Wolbachia endosymbiont of Drosophila baimaii
GCATTGTTGGCACACCATCAAAAGTCGCCTCAGACCTCTAATGCATCAATGTACAGACTTACACCTTTTAGTTGGTAATACCATTTTAGATGTTTATCATTCGTTTTAGAAAATACTATAGTAGCGGAATGACGAATTTTTGTTTTTCAAATTGTCAGTAAATCTAAGTCAGTTTAGCTATATAAAACATAGTATAAAAAGAGCTATTTTAGCAAAATTTTAAACAAATAAAGTTAATTACTTCACAATTGATACCTTACGAGAAAAGCACATTTGATACAGATTTAAAATACAAGTTAACGAATTATTATGATTTTTACCAAGATAATAATATAGTAAGGTTTGGTAGTGAGGTATCAAAATGGGAAAATACACTAATGCATGGTTTTATAAGAAGACTGACCCAAATCATCACGATTGTGCAAATGATGGCACTTGCGGGCAATCTATACAAAATTGTGAAATTGGTAATACAGACATTTCTTTTTTTGATAGTATAGCATTTCTCATAATAGTCCGAACAGGTCATAGGAAGGCAGAATCAACAGCACGACGAAAGGATTCGAATAGAGGAATGTT
>NZ_JAPQLE010000135.1:0-525 GCF_028982185.1 Wolbachia endosymbiont of Drosophila baimaii
TCATAACTATATGCTGCTGGCATTCAACCTCCTTATCATCATCTATCCTTATCCTATCACATCCGGACTTTTATGGAAAGAGCTATACTTATAATCCTAACTATAGTTAGCCTTTCATAAGTAGCGATGCAACAAAGCCCACTGGAATCCAGGAATTTTATTAAGTTGGTAAGCATAAAAGTATAACTTCTACGTCATACCGCCGCGGTATCCGCTAACAAGCAGCGGGGTGACGATTGTCAGGGTAGCTGTCATCCCAGTGCCCTGACTACTTGAATCCAGGAAAAAGAATGGTGTCATCCCAGTGCGTGATACCCTAGTAGAAATCGTTTTTGTAATTGCAACATTCGTGCAATCTTTAGCCATAAATATTTAAAAAATTTACCAAATGAAAAAAAAAGGCAAAAGAAACCCCGTGGTGGTTGGCTATTTACCATGTACTAAAATATCGGCGTTTTTTTTATTCTAAAACGCTTGATTAAGAGCGATTTAGCTGCTTTTAACTTGCAACTAACCTACACCGCA
>NZ_JAPQLE010000136.1:0-8106 GCF_028982185.1 Wolbachia endosymbiont of Drosophila baimaii
ATAAATACCAGAATAATAAGCTACTGATATTCCCTATCTTTTTTATCTTTAATCCATCATAGCTAGCGATGCAACAAAGCCATCCCAGTGCTTGACACCGGGGTTGATTTATCTTGTCTACCTTATTTTGCCACTCCGCTGAACGGATACCATATTATGCAGGTTTAGAATTATGCTTTATTCTTACGTTTATGTCTTGGCCCAATACAATCAATAAGTTAAGCAAGTATTCTAAGGAGAACCCTTCGATTTTTGACCTATTGATTTGAGATACTTTAGGTTGATCAATCTTTAGAGCGTTTGCTGCTTTTTTCTGTGTTGTGTACTTCTTACTTATTAATTGTGCAATGATCTTTATTAATTTCAGTTTTGTATCTTTCACATCCCCCAACTCTACTATTATAGGATAACTTAATTGTAAACTTTGCATAATAATAAAATTCCTTATAAAAAAATTACTTTAGTTTTTCTTCTTTAAATAATACATGCCTTCTGACTACTGGGTCATACTTCCTAAACTCCAGTTTTCTGGTGAGCTTTTTTGGATTACGCTTTTTTACATAAAAATAGCCAGTTGACTTTTCTTCACCAGTTTTTGCTGTCTTGATTGCAGTGCTGACTAACTTAACAAGCAAAGAAGCATTTTTTTTCGCCATACTTATAATGATATAATAAATTCTATGCGAGTTTATTACGCAAAACACTAAAAGTCAACCGAATAATGCAGATCGTAAAATTCTTGACAATCAACAGTGCATTAAGTAGCATAAAGTTAACTTCAGAATGAGAAGCAAACGGTAAGTAAGTGGCAAATAGTGGTAAAAGGTTATTATTGATAGAAAATTCCACCTGTTCTAATGAGGTAAGAGTTGCCTTGTCAGTTAATAATAAGGTTGTAGAATTTGAACAAGAATTCAAGGAAAAAAAACAATTAAGAGGTAATATATACGTTGCTTATATAAAGCGTATAGAGCCTTCTTTGCAAGCCGTATTTATTGAATATGGGAAAAATAAGCAAGGTTTTTTGTCTTTTTCCGAGATATCTCTAGATTACTTCAACATTCCAGAAAAAGAAAAGGAAACTATCTTTGAGGGCTACTCAAATGACGATTGTATAGAAGAAGCCTCAGCAAATGTTTCTTCAGATTCTGCAGCTAGTAAGAATGTCAACGAATCAGGTAGTGGTTTTGTAAGAGAGGTACCTTTATATAAAAAATACAAATTACAAGATGTTATTTCAGTAAATCAAAAAGTATTGGTCCAGCTAACTAAAGAGGAACGAGGCAATAAAGGAGCTTCATTTACAACATACATAACTTTAGTGGGTAGATACTGTGTTTTCATGCCAAATTCCATGAGTAAAGGTGGAGTGTCTCGCAGAATTGAAGATGCTAATGTCAGAAAGCAGTTAAAGGAGATACTGAGTTCAATAAACTTGCCAAAAAGATCAGGTTTAATAGTAAGAACTGTTGGTTCAGGAAAAAATAAGAAAGAAATTGAGCAGGATTACAATTACTTATCCTCATTATGGCAGAGCATTCAAAAAAATGCCTTCTCTGTAAACGTTCCATCATTAATTTACAATGAAGCAGATGTAATTATGAGATCTGTTCGTGATTTTTGTAGCGATGGTATAGAAGTTATAGTGTCTGGAAAGGAAGCTTTTGAGGCAGTTAGGCAATATGCTAACAATGCACTAAAAGGTAGTAAGTTGCGCTATAGATTGTATAGAGGTTATGCTCCGATCTTTACTTACTACGGAATCGAAGATCAAATTTCTGAGTTATATAGCAATAGAGTAGAATTGCCATCTGGTGGGTCTTTGATAATAACTTTGACTGAGGCGTTTGTTTCAATAGACGTAAATTCAGGAAAGATGACAGGAGAAGATAGCATAGAAGAAACAGCTTATAGAACCAACATGGAAGCAGTACCTGAAATATCAAGACAGGTGAATCTTAGGGGCCTATCAGGATTAATAGTAGTCGATTTTATTGATATGTTGAAATATCAGTATTGCAGAGCTGTTGAGTCTGCTATAAAGCAAGCGTTTAAAGATGATAAAGCTAAAGTTCAATTTAGCTACATAAATGACTTTGGTTTAATGGTATTTTCAAGACAAAGAATTAAACCAAACATACAAGAAATTAATACTACAGAGTGTTTACACTGCAAAGGTACTGGAAGAGTAAAATCAAACGAGGTAATTGTTTCATCAATACTAAGGGATTTACAACATATTGCTAACAAGAATCGAAATAAGTCTTTTGATTTAGTAGCACACAGTGCAGTTATAGCGCACATTTTTAATAACAAACGCAATACAGTTTCTACAATCGAAAAAGAGTTTAATATTACATTGAACGTTAGTATTGATAACAGTTTAGATGTAAATGCATTTGTTTTAAAACAAGGAGATGATGTTAATTTAAACGGTTATAAGCCATTACAGAACTCTGGATACCAAATTGGGGATAGCAGCAATGAAGAAGCTGATAATTCAAATAAACTACGAGGCAATTTTTGGCTGACTAAGTGGCTTTCGCGCCTTTTAAGTTCTAATAACTAATTAGAAACCTAAATTGGGCTTGTAATTAATGAGTCCTATACTTATATATTCTTATATCAGATGATATTTACAATGGGGTACTCATTATGGGAAGAGCAATAGGCATAGATCTCGGAACAACAAATTCTTGTGTTGCAATAATGCAGGGCAAGGATACAAAGGTAATAGAAAATAAAGAAGGGGCAAGAACTACTCCATCTATAGTTGCATTGACTTCTTCAGGAGAAAGGTTGATTGGTGCTCCAGCAAAAAGGCAAGCAACCACCAATGCAAGTAATACCTTTTTTGCTACTAAGAGATTAATAGGCCGTCAATATAGTGATCCTGAGATGAAAAATCTAAGTGTACCATACAAAGTATTTGCAGCAAAAAGTGGTGATGCATGGGTTAAAACAACTGATAATAAAGAATATTCTCCTAGTCAAATTGGTGCATTTATACTACAAAACATGAAAGAGGCAGCAGAAGCTTATCTTGGAGAGGAAGTAAAAGATGCTGTGATAACAGTGCCAGCATACTTCAACGACTCTCAACGTCAAGCAACAAAAGATGCAGGAAAAATTGCCGGATTAAATGTACTCAGAATAGTAAATGAACCGACTGCTGCAGCACTTGCTTATGGTCTTGATAAGAAACATGGGCACACAATAGTAGTATATGACCTTGGTGGTGGTACATTTGACGTTTCAATACTTGAAATAGGTGATGGAGTTTTCGAAGTGAAAGCAACAAACGGTGATACCCATCTTGGAGGTGAAGACTTTGATAATGGAGTAGTGAGTTATTTACTAGATGAATTCAAGAAAAGTAATGGCATTGATTTGAAAAATGATCCAATGGCTATGCAAAGAATCAAAGAAGCTGCTGAAAAAGCGAAAATTGAATTATCAAGTGCAATGGAAACGGAAATAAATCTACCGTTTATTACAGCTGATGCAAGTGGTCCAAAACACTTAAATATGAAATTAACGAGAGCAAAACTTGAAAGCTTAGTGAATGATTTAATCGAAAGAACTATGGCTCCTTGTAAAAAAGCTCTTGAGGATGCTGGTTTATCTGCTAGTCAAGTTGGCGAAGTGGTTCTTGTTGGTGGCATGACTCGTATGCCAAAAGTCATAGAGAAAGTTAAAGAATTCTTTGGCAAAGATCCACATAGAGGAGTTAACCCTGATGAAGTTGTAGCAATTGGAGCTGCAATACAGGCGGGGATCATTCAAGGTGATGTAAGAGATGTGTTACTACTTGATGTGACCCCACTTTCTCTTGGTATTGAAACTCTAGGAGGAGTATTCACTCCACTTATTGAGCGTAATACTACAATTCCTACTAAAAAATCTCAGGTGTTTTCAACTGCAGAAGATAACCAAACAGCTGTTACAATTAAGGTGCATCAGGGTGAAAGAAAACTGGCAGTTGATAATAAGCTACTCGGTCAGTTTAGTTTGGAAGGGATACCTCCTGCTCCGCGCGGAAGGCCACAAATTGAAGTGACATTTGATATAGATGCAAATGGAATAGCACACGTTTCTGCAAAAGATAAAACTACTGGAAAAGAGCAAAAAATACGCATTCAATCTTCAGGTGGTTTATCTGATGATGAAATAAATCGCATGGTAAAAGAAGCTGAAGAAAAAGCGCAAGAAGATGAAAAGCGCAAAAAGTTTATTGAAGTGAAGAATCAAGCGGATAGCTTAGTCCATTCTACAGAAAAGTCTCTGACAGAGTATGGTGATAAAGTTTCACCAGAAGATAGATCTGCTATTGAAAATGCAGTTAACGAATTAAAAGAAGTTAGTAAATCTGATGACATTGATGACGCTGATTCAATACAGCAGAAAGTCACTAATCTTTCTCAATTATCTATGAAACTTGGAGAAGCTATGTATCAAGCATCTCAACAAAATAGTGCTGAAAATGGCTTTTCATCAGAAGGAAATCCAAATGATAAAGAGGAAAAAGTAGTAGATTCTGATTATCAAGACATAGATAATAAAGAAGAGAATAAGTAATTGCGATTGTCATCCAAGTAGCTGATACTGGGATGACAAGAGGAGCATATTGTTGCTTAAAGAAACCATTATGGATATTATTAAAACAATAGAAGAAAAGATACGCGATTCGATAGATGTAATTGATATCAACATTATCGATGAATCAGTAAAGCATGCTGATCATTATTTTGCTTCATCTTCAACATTACCTTCGCACATTAAATTAATATTAATATCTGACGGCTTTATTGGAATGAGCATTCTAAAAAGACACAAGTTGATTTATGAGTTATTGAAGGGTGAGATAGAGCTAATACATGCAATTTCTCTTCACTTGTATACGCAAGATGAGTACAATTTAAAAAATAAATAATAAAAATGTGAAGGAAGAGTCTATATTAGTTAAAGCAGGAAGAAAATTTAATGACTATAAAGGTTCCATGAACCCGCCAGTTTATCATTCTTCTACCATATTATTCCCTACTTACAAGGACTACTTAAATGCAGCAAATGGAGAAAGTATATACGATGTAATCAACGATGGTGTTGCAAGGGATTATAGCTACAGTAATGTTGGTACTCCTACTGTTCATTATCTTTCAAATGCACTGGCTGAAATTGAAGGGAGTGGACAAGCGCTTATTTATCCTTCCGGACTATTTGCACTTACTTTTGCTATTCTAACTTTCGCTAAAGCAGGCTCGCACGTTTTAATTCAAGATAATAGTTATTATAGGCTTAGGAGGTTTGCAGAAAATGAGCTACCAAAAAGAGGAACAGAAGTAACTTTTTATGATCCAACACAGGATATAACTGATTTAATTCAGAGTAATACTTCATTGATAATGATCGAGACTCCTGGTTCTGTAACGTTTGAGATTTCGAATATAGAGCATATAGTAAAAGTTGCTAAGGAACATAAAATTGTGACCGTTTGTGACAATTCATGGGCCACTCCTTTGTTATTTAAGCCGCTTGATTATGGAGTTGATGTTGCACTATATGCGGTGACAAAGTATCTAGCCGGTCACTCAGATTTAGTGAT
Organism: Wolbachia endosymbiont of Drosophila baimaii; assembly: GCF_028982185.1. Lineage (NCBI taxonomy): Bacteria > Pseudomonadati > Pseudomonadota > Alphaproteobacteria > Rickettsiales > Anaplasmataceae > Wolbachia > Wolbachia endosymbiont of Drosophila baimaii. Next base: position 5,606 of record NZ_JAPQLE010000136.1, read on the forward strand.
GGGAGCTATGGTTGCTGAAGGTGAAACTTTTAAATTGCTTTATGAGAGCCATAAAAATTATGGGGTAATCATTCAATCGCACGACTGCTACCTTGCACATAGGGGACTAAGAACACTGCACACACGTATGAAAAGGCACCAAAATACAGCAATGGAAGTGGCAAAGTGGCTAGAAAAACATTTAAAAATCAAAAAAGTTTTGTACCCAGCACTTCCCTCCCATCCTCAACACGAATTATGGAAAAGTTACTTCAAAGGAGCAAGTAGCGTATTCAGTATAATACTGGATAGAGAATATTCATGTGAAGAACTAAGCTGCATGGTTGATCATATGAAAATTTTTAGTATTGGTGCTTCTTGGGGAGGGTGCGACAGTTTGATATTACCAATAGATCGTAGATCTATGTCAAGATCTGTAATGAATTCAGATTATGGTGGAAGTTTCATGCGGATATTTTGTGGACTAGAAGATTCTGAGGATTTGATCTCTGATTTAAATGCTGCACTAGCAAGACTGCCATGTTTGAATATCAAAGCTGGCAGATGAAACTGAGAGAATTACTGCATAACATTATTGATGTTAACTTTGATATTGAAATCAAGGGCGTTACATGTAATCCCAAGAGAGTCAAGGAAGGTTATCTTTTTGTTTGTGTGTCAGAAAGGAGTAAAGAATACGCAACATGCGATACTGGAATCCATATCCTTCCTACTGAATCACAGTGTTACGTACACAACTGTGTAGATGTTGTGATACAAGGGGCCAAGAAAGATGTCATCCCAGTGCTTGACTACTTGGATCCAGAAAATTTAATTGCAAATGAGCACACTAGGCAATTGTATAATAAAAACTGGATTCCAGTGTCACGCACTGGAATGACAGATACTTCGAGCTTTGCAGTGCTTGAACACCCAAACCCTCAAGAAATGTACAGCGAAATAGTCAGCAGGTTTTATCAATTCAAACAGCCCAAATATGTTGCTGCTGTAACTGGTACAAATGGTAAAACTTCAGTAGTAGAATTTTGCCGCCAGATCTGGCAAAACTCTGGCTATAATGCTGCGTCTATTGGAACACTTGGAACATGCATCAATAATGGCAGAAAAGGTAATAGCAACAGCCTTACCACTCCAGGTGCAGAAGACCTTTACGCAACATTGCGTGGTATAAGTGTAGAACACTTAGTGTTGGAATCATCAAGTCATGGGATTGATCAATACAGAATCCATGGATTAAAGTTGAGTGCTGCAGCTTTTACTAATTTCTCGCAAGATCATTTAGATTACCATAAAAATCTTGGTGAATATTTAGAAACTAAAAAAAGGCTGTTTTACGAGGTATTATCAGAAGGAAAAACAGCGATTTTAAATGCGGATATAGATGAATACGGCGCATTGCTTAAAATAGCTGAAAAACGCAGCAATAAAGTTGTGACTTATGGAAAAAAAGGCTCTGATATTACTTTATTAGAGCAAACATCAACCCCTAATGGTCAACATCTTACAGTAAAAATTGATAACCAAATTTACAATACATTTTTCCCAGTTTTAGGAAAATTTCAAGCATATAATCTGCTATGTGCAATTGGTATATCTGGATTAAATTACAGAGAAATATGCGTAGAAAAACTCGTTTCTCCACCAGGAAGAATGGAAAAAGTGAAACCTTTTGCATTTGTGGATTACGCGCACACTCCAAGTGCGCTTAAACAAGCCCTATTGTCTTTAAAATGGCATATCAACAAAAAAATAATTCTAGTTTTTGGTTGTGGTGGAAATCGTGATCAAACGAAACGTTCAGAAATGGGCAAAATAGCACAAATGTATGCAGATAAAGTAATAATTACAGATGATAATCCGCGTGATGAAGATCCGGGAAAAATTCGCCACGATATTTTGCTACATTGCCCTGATGCACTGGAGATAGGAGGTAGGAGAGAAGCTATAGAGAAAGGCGTAGATATTGCCTATAACGAGGGTATGATTCTGCTAGTTGCAGGAAAGGGAAATGAGAAATTTCAAATTATAGGCAACCAAACTTTTGAATTTAGTGATGTTGAAGTTATTAAAAATCACGTTTTAACCTGCTGATTTTCGCAATGGGCTTACCTCCGCTAATGTGCGAATATTGAAGCAAAAGTGATGTCATCCCAGTGTCAAGCACTGGGATGACACCCTCCTTGGCAAACAATGTTCGTACAGCTATGTGCGTGACGCTGGCGTTGGAATCTAGAAAAAAATAGATCCAAGTAGTCAAGCTACTTGGATGACACTGACTGCTAATTTTTTATGCAAGAGGTCCAATCATTTACCGTTCTTGCAAGTGATAGCACTCTCACTTCTTTTGCACCGGAGTTTAAAATTTCCTGAGAGCAAGATCTTACAGTTGCTCCGGTTGTTACCACATCATCAACTATAGCACTTCTCATAATAGTCCAAAAAAGGTAAGATATGGATTTATAGTAGTGATGGTAAGCATGCCAGCAGCATATAGTTATGAC
>NZ_JAPQLE010000137.1:0-2013 GCF_028982185.1 Wolbachia endosymbiont of Drosophila baimaii
AAGTCATAACTATATGCTGCTGGCATGCTTACCATCACTACTATAAATCCATATCTTACCTTTTTTGGACTATTATGAGAAGTGCTATAAGTAACGTAAGAGTAGCTAAGGAACTAGCTACAAAATAAAATGCATTAGCCTCACTAAGCAAATTGCTCATTACTCCCCTCCCACCACGGACAAAACTCCAGCAGTCTTGTATATATTTATTAAAATTCTCTTATCTGTGGAGGAATTATAGTGCTGCACCTACAACAAACTTTCCTTTTTCAGCCTGCTAGCTAAAAAATGACTTAGACCTTGTGTATCGAGTGTACCATTGTACTTATAATGTCTAGTTAGCTATTGATCGGGGTAGAACATATACTGGTATATCCAGAATCACATGAAGCATCATTCAGCTTTTTACATGGCGATCTTATTGGAGTGGATATATAAGGTGGTTTTGGTTTCGGGAACTGTTTATTAACAGACTCATTTTCACCTATTCCTTCAAGTTCTGATAAATGTTCACTGCTTATATCTGGAGAAATGGAATGACTTTGCTCGTCTTCCTGCCCAATTACTGCTTGCAGATGTTCAACTTTTCTTTCCAAATCAGATTTATGTCTTCTTAATTTACTGCATTCGTCACCCAAATATTTTTCGCTACTTTTCAACTCACTGTTATTATTGCGCAACTTTTCATTTCCTTTTCTTTCTTGATCCAAAAGTTTTTTTAACTTTCCGATCTTATCAAGATTTTCAGTTTTTTCCTCTTCTAATTCCTTGCATAGTTTTTCTTTTTGTTCTAAATCTGCAGCTAGCTGGATCGTTTCTTGCGCTTTTTCACTTAACTTTTCTTTCAATCGTCTTTCTCTTTTTACTACATCCCCTAATTCAGATTGTAAACAAGAAGTTTCACCTTTTTCTTTTCTTAACTGCACTGCTAATTCTTCTGCTTTTTTCCTGCTCTTTTCTAAACATGTTTCCAATTCTGTTATTCTTTCTTTTAATAAAGGAGCTGAAATTCCTTTATCTTTTAATTCATCTAACTGCCTTTTTAAGGAATCTATTTCTCTTTGAGGTTGAAATAATTCCTCTATTAAAGAATCCACTCTTTCATTCAATCTTGTATTTTCATCACGTAACTCTTGGTGTTCAAGAGAAAGCATCTCCTCCTTATGTTCTAACTGACCTTTTACTTTTGCTTCCAATTCTACATTTTTATCACGTAAATCTTTGTTCTCATTATTACTAATTATTTTACATGAAAGTGCAAGCACCAAAATAAAAAGTCTAGACAAACTCAAAGCAATAGGAAGAGCTACATTAAAGGCTGCAACTGAAGACAAGAACTTAACATAAGGGGCAACAGCAAGTGTCCCAGACGCAAGCAATACCAAAGTAGCAAGAGCACCAGCTATAAGATAAGGTGCATTGGCTTTATTATATAAACCCCCCATTATTATTCCCTCATAACTAATAATGATTACAATAGCATGGATATTAAAGGAAGTAAAGCTATAAAAATCAGTATAAGTCTATATTCACTATGTATTTTCCGTCTTCAGTTTCAAGCTCAAACTGCATCCACTCTATCGTTTCCGCATTGCAAACTGCCTGCAAATCATCCTGTGCGGATTGATTCAATTTGTCCTCTCGTAGATCTGCTTTTATCACTAATTTCTTTATCAAATGCTTAACTGATACATTATTATCTGCTTTTATCTTTCTGATAATGTTTAATATCCGCACGCAATTGTCTCCCATTTCCTCTGAATATTTATCGTAGATAAGTTCTTCTTTGCTCGGCCAATTACTTTTATTGTGTACAGAATTATAACTATATAACAGGTGGTATATCTCTTCCGTAATGTACGGCAGAAAAGGTGCAAATAACCGCAAAATAATATTCAGTACATATGCCAAACTTTGCTTTGCACTTAAGTTTGCTTCGCTGTTTACTTTATCTCCATATGCGCGCTTTTTTGCTAATTCCAAGTAGTTATCACAAAAGTCTTTCCAAAAAAA
>NZ_JAPQLE010000138.1:0-4152 GCF_028982185.1 Wolbachia endosymbiont of Drosophila baimaii
TGCACATAGTGCAAAAAATTAAACATGAGACGCCAGATACGCGAGTTTTTTTGTCATTTAATCTGTACAGAGAAGATAAATAAATAGCTTTACTTTCATGATAAGGGGGCTGGCAGAGTTTGTCAAGTAAGTTTTTTCGTTTCTAACGGTTGTTGCCAAAAACTATACAAGAAGTCTTTTAAGATCAATCACTTATCTTCAAGGCTTGAATAAAAGCATTCTGTGGAATATTTACGTTCCCTATAGAATGTAACCTTTTTTTACCTTTCTTTTGCTTTTCAAGTAGTTTCATTCTTCGCGTTACATCTCCACCATAGAGTTTAGCTGTTACATCTTTTCTGTATGGGTTAATCGTTTCTCTGGCAATAATTTTCCCGCCCACTGCTGCTTGAATCGCGATTTTATATTGCTGACGTGGTATTAGATCCTTCAAGCGTGCACATATTTCACGCCCCCTTTTTTCTGCCCTACTTTTGTGAACGATACAAGCCAGTGCATCTACGGGCTCTCCATTAATTAAAAAGCTTAATTTATCTATTTGGCTTACCAGATAGCTGGAAATTTCCCAATCCAAACTTGCATATCCTTTGGAAATTGATTTTAATCGATCATAAAAGTCAAAAACAACTTCAGACAGTGGTAATTTATATCTTAACAATGCTGTTGTTGTGTTACCAATGTAAGATAAATCCTCCTGTTCTCCCCTCCTTTCTTCACATAGAGATAGAATCTCTCCCAAGTATTGGTCAGGGACCATTATGGTTGCGGTAATCCATGGTTCTTCCACAATTTCAATTTTCGTTGGATCTGGCATATCACTTGGGTTATGAATATTCAAAATTTCACCACTTCGTGTTGTAACCCTATATATAACACTCGGTGCAGTTGCTGTTAGGTCTAAATCAAATTCTCTCTCGAGCCTTTCTTGAATAACTTCAAGATGCAACATTCCCAAAAAACCACAACGAAATCCATAGCCTAGTGCATTTGAAGTTTCAGCTTCGAAGGTAAAACTTGCATCATTTAAATGTAACTTCTCTAGAGCTTCCCTTAGATATTTAAAATCATCCGTTTTGTGAGGGAAAATGCTACAAAATACCACAGGATGCACTTCTTTAAATCCAGGAAGTGCTTCACTACAAGGTCTCTTTTCCTCAGTGATAGTGTCCCCTACCTTGCAGTCTGCTACTTCCTTCATTGAAGCAGTTATAAAACCAACTTCACCCGCTGAAAGCTCACTCGTCATAACTTTTTTAGGGGTGAAAATACCAATATTGTCCACTTGATATGTAGCATTATTAGACATCATAACAATTCTCATACCTTTTTTTAGCACTCCATTTTTAACTCGCACTAAAATTACCACTCCCAAATAAGTGTCATACCAACTATCAACTAAAATTGCTTGCAATGGAGCATTTACATCACCTTGAGGAGCTGGAAGTTTTGCCACTATTGCTTCAAGTACATCTTTTATTCCAAGTCCAGTTTTTGCTGATATTAAAACTGACTCACTTGCATCAATACCGATTATTTCCTCAACCTGGAGTTTTACCCCTTCTGGATCTGCAGCAGGAAGGTCAACTTTATTGAGCACAACTATTATTTCATGGTTGTTGTCAATAGCTTTATATACATTTGCAAGGGTTTGTGCTTCAACGCCCTGGCTACTATCTACCACTAAAAGTGAACCTTCACATGCGGCTAAGCTTCGGCTTACCTCGTAAGAAAAGTCAACGTGACCTGGGGTGTCCATGAGATTTAGGCAATATTGATTACCGTCATTTGCCGTATAATTGAGTTTTACTGTCTGTGCCTTAATTGTAATCCCACGTTCGCGTTCTATATCCATTGAATCGAGTATTTGATTGATCATTTCTCTTGCTTCAAGGCCGTTACATTCCTCTATTAAACGGTCAGCAAGCGTTGACTTACCGTGGTCTATATGCGCTATTATTGCAAAATTTCTTATGTTGTTCATTGATGGCCTACTTATACTTAATTAGCAAAACCATTTTACATTTTAAGTGTTGTGAGGGCAATCCTTTATTAAGAGACTATTTACTCCTTCAACATAGACGACACTTTTTTCGAGCAGGAAATCACTTTATTAACCATATAGTTTTCATGATTATTATCTATTTTAGGCAACTCATACAGATAATTTACCATCATTCCAGCCGACTGACTAATACCTTTTTCAGAAGTATCCGCCATCCAGTTTAATTGTTTTATCGATGCACCATTGCTTAAATGAAAATGCGCCACCGGATCATAAGCATTCCCATTACTATTATTCACTTTTAGTAAATAATATACACATAGTTTAAGCATGTATTGTTTAGTTTCATTTGTACATTCAACATTAGTTTTTAATTGCTCTGCACTTTCTAAAATTTCTGCACTAGATTGTTTTATATTTAGTTTGCCCAATAAAGTGACATCTTGGTTTAGATTGTTTTTTAGCCATTTCGTAAAGCCAGGTATTGGAGAAAGAGTTGCGTATGTTTTTATACTTTTAAACTCTTGTGATAGCTTTTCTACAACCCTTTTGATCAAAAAATTACCAAGGCTGATTCCAGATAACCCTGCTTGAGTATTTGATATTGAATAGAATATAGCAGTGCTCGCACTACTTGGATCATTTGAAGGTACCGACTCATCTAAAAGGTGTTGAATACTATCTGCAATCTTATCCACCAATGCAACCTCTACAAAAATTAGAGGTTCGTTTGGTATCTTGTAATGAAAAAAAGCAAAACAGAGACCCAGCCTGTTTTTTAAGTCATCCCAAGAGGAAATTTTATGCACAGCTTCATATTTTATAAGTTTTTCTAGCAATGATGCAGGTGAATCCCAGGTGATTTGACGAAGATCAAGTAGATCAACATCAACCCAAGTATAGAGTATATTTTTTAATTCGCTTTCTAGTGGATTCAAGCTTCTATATTGGTTCTTTAGCTTAAGCACGTCAGAACGCATATCAACAATAAACTTAAGGCCTTCTGGTAAAGAAATAAATTGCTTCAATATTTTAGAACGCGGTGATTCAAGAATTTTTATTAAATCCTGTTCAAATTTATAGTTTAACTCGGGATCTTGGTTTTTCTTATACTCTCTAATTTTCTCATCTATTTCAGCTTTATTCGGATTAAATTTTTCTGCCAGGGTTTGTAGAAATTTTATTTTACCTTTCTCTGATAAGCTCAAGTACAGGTTACCAAGAGATACAGCGTTCTTACGTGCTGAAACCTCCCCTCCCTTTGGGTTTAAGCACTCGTTCATCTTCAAGACTAAACTATCGATATCGCGACTGTTGCTTAAATCAGGACTGATGTTACCAATCCACGATCTTACAGCATCTGCCACTCCACCTAGTATTTTAAAAAAGCTTCCTACCGCCTTTTTGTCTTCAACTTTCACTATATCAGTTTTTACCAATGATTCTTTTGTCATAGATTACCTTTATTATACATGGCTAATGCAAGTCAGTACGTCATACCGCCGCGGCATCTCAGCCGCTAACAAGAGATCCCACTAGCGGGATGACGGTTGTCGGTAAACCCAAGTTATTTTAGCTACATATAGCTTAAGTTAAAAGAAAATTTAGCTACATAGCAGGCACTATTACTAGATTATTAATAATTCAGTAATACAATAGACTTCTTGTACTACCCCCCAAGCCACAACTGTCATTCAGTAGAAACGAAAAAACTTACTTGACAAACTCTGCCAGCCCCCTTATTATGATGGTAAGGGTATTTGTGACTCAAAACTTGTTTTTGACTGCAGGCTCAATGACAAAATTCAGTAAAAAACTCAGGGTATTTATTGGCGGATTACATAAAATTATAGCGGCTGCATGTCTTTTTTATTTTTTCTACATTCAGCCAAATCGCGCTTAAACTAAGCGTCAGCACATTATTACAGCGCCACTTACAGTAATATAGAGTCAAAACTCGCACCACGGGGCTTCTTTTGCCTTTTTTTTCATTTAGTTAATTTCTTAATGTTTGTGGCTAAAAGAGTCCAAGAGAGGTGTCATGCCAGTGCTCCTTTTTTTGTCATCCCAGTGCTTGACACTGGGATGGCTTTGTTGCATCGCTACTTATGAAAGGCTAACTATAGTTAGGATTATAAGTAACCTATTGA
>NZ_JAPQLE010000139.1:0-12000 GCF_028982185.1 Wolbachia endosymbiont of Drosophila baimaii
AAAACATTCCTCTATTCGAATCCTTTCGTCGTGCTGTTGATTCTGCCTTCCTATGACCTGTTCGGACTATTATGAGAAATGCTATAACATCTCATCATATCACAATGTTCGTACAGTTGTGGCGGTATGACGTAGAAAAACTGTTAACTTAAATCTATATTGACATGTCCCATTTTACGCTTATCCCTAACCTCTTTTTTCCCATATATGGTTAAACTAGCTTTTTCGTTGCTCAAATACTTATGAGAATCATATATATCATTACCTATTATATTTTTCGTCATACAAGGAAAGCGTAATACTACTTCCTGCATAGGTAACCCGCATATTATCTTAACTAGCTGTTCAAATTGACTAACGTTACATGCATCCAAGCTCCAGTGGCAAGAATTGTGAGGTCTGGGAGCTAGTTCATTAACTAACAATTCGTTATCTTTAGTAACAAAAAATTCAATAGCCAGAATTCCTATTACATCAAGCGCATTTGCTATTTTCTTTGCAGCTCGTTGTACCTCTTGAGTTAATTTGCTATCTATTTTAGCTGGCACTGTTGAAGTATCAAGTATTCCATCAACGTGGTAATTTTCTGCTATAGGAAAAAAAGCTACTTTACAGTTTTTATCTCTTGCAACGACTATTGAAACCTCTTTCAGTAAATCAACACTTGCTTCAAGAATGTACTCTGTATTCCAATCAAAGGAAGCAAATTGCTTCACTTCAGAATCATTCTCAAGCACATATTGTCCTTTTCCATCGTAACCCATTTCTGTTGTTTTCAGCCTTATCGGATAGCCAAAAGCTCTACTGCTTTTCAGTAGCTCATTATAATTTTGTATACTCTTATAGTTAGCAGTTTTTATACCCAAGTTTTTAATAAAATCCTTTTCTCTCAGTCTGTTCTGCGAAATGTGTAACGCTTTTTTACCCGGATAAAAATTTACATCGATATCAATTGCACTACATGGAATATTTTCAGACTCAATAGTAACTAAATCCACACTCTGTGCAAAAGATTCAAGAGCTTTCTTATCAGAGAAATCTGCTATTGTGAAATCATCAGCAACAGAGCAAGCCGGATCGTCTTTAGCACTGGCAAAAACATGTATTTTTTGTCCAAGTTTTGTTGCAGCGATAGCAGTCATTTTACCTAATTGTCCACCACCTATTATTCCTATTACTTTTTTGCTCAGTGCATCTGGTTCATTCATACTATAAATTGATATTTCCTAATTAAAGTATACTTGAAAAATCTATGAAAAAAGCATATAATTAGAATATTATCTTTTTATCATGAATATTCTATAATGATTCTAGAATACACATTGACTACCAACTTTGTTGAAGTTACAGTTTTACCAATTTACATTGAAGAGCAATCCATTCCTTATGAAAATTGCTATGTATGGATGTATAACGTTAAGATAAAAAACAAAAGCCAATCAACTATTCAATTGTTAAGTCGTCATTGGCAAATAATAGATTATAAGGGCAAAGTAAATGAAATTGCCGGAGTTGGTGTTATCGGAGAACAGCCTGTGATAAAATCTGGAGAGGTATTTAAATACACAAGTGGAACATACTTAAATGTACCGTCAGGAATAATGCAGGGTAAGTATGAATTTCTGAATGAAGAAAGCATAAAAGTTTTTGAAGTTATGATACCACCCTTTTCTTTGGATAGTCCATACATCAAAACTAGACCCCATTAACTGTCAAAATAGTTTATTTGTAACCAGACTGCATTCTGTGATTTTTAGCAAAGCACGATCTTTCATTTGAGCTTTCTTCAATTTAAAATAAATACAGAAACTAGCTATCTTCAAAAATATGGTTGAATAATTGTTAATAATAGTGTATAATTATTAGTATTTTCAAGCATTTTTGCCATGGCTCTTTCAAAATTTCTCGATCCTCGCAATGGTTTGTGTTTCAAAAAAATCTTTGGAACGGAAAAAAATAAGAATATCCTGATCCACTTTTTGAACGATATTTTAGGGTTTACTGAGATAAATGCAATACAAGAAGTTGAGTTTCTTAGCACTATTATGGATCCCGAAGTTGCCTCTGATAAACAAAGTATTGTTGATGTTCTCTGCAAGGATTCTCACGGAAATAGATATATAGCAGAAATGCAGCTCGCTAGAGACAAGGGCTTCGAAAAACGCGCTCAATTATATGCCGCTAAAGCCTACTCAAGACAATTAGATAAATCTGTCAACTACATTGATTTAAAGAAAGTCTTCTTTATTGCTATATCAAATTGTAACTTACTTCCTGAAGAAGTTGATTATATTTCTACTCACAATATACGTGATATAAAAACTAACGGCCATTACTTAAAAGATTTTCAGTTTGTCTTTATTGAGTTGCCTAAATTCGCAAAAAATAAAGTAGAGCAGTTAGAAAGTATAGTAGAAAGGTGGTGTTTCTTTTTTAAATACGCAGAAGAAACAACAGAAGAGGACTTAAAAGAGATAGCAGAAAAAGCGCCAATAATAAAGCTAGCATATGATGAATTAGACAAGTTTCGTTGGAACGAAAAAGATTTAGTAGCTTACGAAGAAAGGATAATGGATCTACGGAAAGAAGAAGCCATTCTTGAATACAGACTTGATCTTGCTACTGAAAAAGGCAAAAAAATTGGTAAAGAGGAAGGGAAAATTGAAGGGAAAATTGAAGTCGCAAAAGCAATGCTGGCTAATAATGTTGATGTCAACACTATTGTCAAGTTTACTGGCCTTTCTATTAGTGAGATTGAAGAATTAAGTGGAAATCTGTGAACGGTTACGTTTATTTTTTATCCTTGTCATCAAGTGTAAATAAGGTTATTGTAGAGATTAAGCCTATTATAACTATTATTAACGAAAATGGGGCGGCTTCTCTATAGCGCTCATCGCTTACAAGTTCATATATTCTAGTTGATATAGTTTCAAAATTAAATGGTCTTATAATGAGTGTTGCTGTGAGCTCTTTGATAGTATCCATAAATACGAGCAAAAATCCCGATAATATACCCTTCTTGATGAGAGGGATATGAACATTCAAACATGTGGAGATAGGCCCATGACCCATAGTATATGCAGTCCACTCAATTTCATTTGGTGTTTTTTTGAGCCCTGACTCTACCGCCTTGAAAGATATAGCAAAAAAACGAAATAAATATGAGTAAACTAATGCGCCAATAGTTCCTACCAAGCTAATTTCCACAATATATTGAGTAATGAAAGAGGATATTCTGCTTAAAAATATTATTATGCTAATTGCGATAATTGCATTTGGAATTGCGTAGCCTAAAGAAATGAGACGTGCCACATTATTGATTACCTTATTTTTACGCGCCGTATATCCAATAATTATTGCAATGCTAATTGAGATTAGTGCAGTGATGAATGATAAACTAACGCTGTTTGCTATTATGTTATAGAATCTTGCTTCATATATGAAAAACCCCTTCTCTATGCTCCAATATATGAGCGGAATCATTGGCAAAATAAAACCTATTAATATCGGCAATACACACATAAGATAAGCAAAGATCAATGGTATAGTGCCACTTATACTCCGTTTGTTGTGATAATCTGAATTGGTATTGATTGAAGAGTAAGATATTCCTTTTTTTTGCAGTTTTTTTTCGATAGCTATTAGTGTTGCAACGAAAATCAATTCTGCAACTGCTAAAACAGTAGTTGAATATTTATCATGCAGTAAAAACCAGGTGCGATATATTCCTGTCGTGAAAGTATCAATAGCAAGAAACTGTGGTGTGCCGAAATCCGTAATTACTTCCATTAGTACCAAGGACAACCCAGCTATAATTGATGGGCGTATGGAGGGTATGATGACAGAAAACAGGCTCTTCAATGAGGAGAACCCAAGTGTTGACGCAATAGTGACTGAGTTACTAACATTCTTTAGACTTGAGCGGACTAACATATAAACGTATGGATATAGGCTAAATCCCATCACTAATATTCCACCACCTAGGGATTTTATTTCAGGAAACCAATAGTCACCTTTGCTCCACTCTAAAATGTCTCTTAATGAGCTCTGCACCGGACCTGAAAACTCTAGTGTATTTACATAGACGAATGCTACTATATATCCAGGAATCGATATTGGAAAGAACAAAGCAATCTCAAAAATTTTACTTCCAGGGAATGAAAAAAATGTGGTGAGCCAAGCTGGAATTACTCCAAATATGAAAGATATTCCCCCTACTCCTACCATCAAAATTAACGTACTCAGTATATATTCAGGAAAAAGTGTGCTGATTACCCATTCAGAATTCGCTGTATCTGTAAATAGAATTGATATTAATGATAATATTGGACAGACGAATAATATACTTACTAGAAATAAGAATATATTTTTAAATACTCTTAAAAACATTAATTTGAATCTATATTTTATATTAAAATGTTATATGTAAAAACTGAAGATATCCAGTAATTAACAGCCGTACTATTGAATATCTTTATAATTTTGTATATCATGTTTTTAGTTGATAAGTGAATAATCATGAGCTTCGTCATTGCAACTTTCTATCACTTTGTAGAACTCTCTAATTATTATGACATGAAAGACGAAATAAAAACTGCATGCGACAACGTTGAATTAAAGGGTACTATACTCCTTGCAGAAGAGGGTATTAATGCGACTATATCTGGTGAAAGAAACGCGATTGATAAAATATTCGATTTTCTACGTTCTGATTATAGGCTAAGGGACCTTACATGGAAAGAGAGTGCAGCAGAATATCAACCATTTAGCAAGATGAAGGTAAAATTAAAAAGAGAGATTGTGAATCTTGGTGTAAGCAATCTTGATATTTCCCTTAGGGGTGAATATGTTGATCCAGAGCATTGGGATGATTTTACTTCTCAACCTGACGTTTTAGTAATAGATACACGAAACGAGTATGAAGTGAAATTAGGCAAGTTTAAGAATGCAATTAATCCACACACACAATGTTTCCGTGAGTTTCCTCAGTGGACAGAGTCATTTTCTGAGAGTAAAGACCTGAAAGTAGCTATGTACTGCACTGGTGGAATTAGGTGTGAAAAATCAACAGCATATATGAAAAGCCTTGGATTTAACGATGTGTACCACCTGAAAGGCGGCATTCTTTCTTACCTTGAAAAAACTTATAATAAAAATGGTAATTGGGAAGGTGAGTGTTTTGTTTTTGATGATAGAGTTGCTGTTGATAACTCACTTACTCCAAGCAACACAATAAAATGCATATTCTGCTCAAATCAAGTTTCAACTGATGAACTGAAGTCAGTTCCACGTGGCCAGGTGGTTTGTTCTGATTGTAAACTTCAGTGTTATAGCTATAATAAATAAGATCTCTCTACGTCATACCGCCGCGGCGCTAACAAGCAGCGAGATGACGAGGTCTTGAGATAGTCTTATGTTAGCTATAGAATTGGAAAGTTGCACTTCAAAAAGTAGAATGGCAAAAGCCATTCTACAACATTTTTCTAGCAAATTAAATAACCTGAAGTACATCTATTGACTAATACATCAATCCATATTACTTTCTACAAAAAACAGGAGTGGGCGTTGAAAGACAGCTAACCATAACATCAGAAAGGCATCTAGCTGGTGGATTGTTAAGTAAATCTATTATTTCCTTATTGTCAGTAAAAGAAGATGGTTTTCTACCATTATTATCCTTTATATTAGCTTTGGCTCCTGCCTCCAGAAGAAATTTAATCATACCAACATTATTAGCAAAAGCAGCATGATGTAATGCAGTTTCACCCAGATTACCCTGGGTATTGATTTTAGCACCTTTCTTTAAAAGAATTTCTACTGTAGCGTAGTGACCATAATAAGAAGCATAGTGTAATGCAGTTTCACCTTGATTATCCTGGATATTGATTTTAGCACCTCTCTCTAAAAGAAGTTCTACTATACTAGCCATACCTTTTAAGGAAGCCATGTGTAATGGGGTTTGATTATTATTGTTTTGAGCATTAATATTAACACCATCATTAAAACATTGTAACACCTGATAGTAATCACCACACTCAGTAAATCGCATTAACTTTAGAAAGCTTATTGCCTCATTAATACCTCTTTTTTCATTACCCAGTAACTCATAATAATATTCATTGAAGCACTCCCATAATTTATCCTGTATTGTTTGTCTTATTTCCTCATCTGGACAAAGACCTTTTATAAGCCTTTTGGTACATGGGTCTGTTGCATTATCCCCTTCTTTTTCCCACCACTTAAAAATCTCATGGTACTCAAACACATTTTGCGACTTTGAATCATCATCATATATTATTCTAACAGACTCCAATATTAGTTCTCCTGTTATCGGGCAAAGCAGACCACTTTCTTCAAAGCAATTATTACCTTTTTCAATCGCCTTCTCAATATACTTACCTATTAAACGCTCATAGTCTGCTAATTCATCATTGTTCTTACTATATTTCTCAAAAACTTTATATAAATCATAATGTTCAATGTTATTTAACATAATTTTACTTCGCAAATTATAAAAAGGCTAATGTATGTACTAAAAATAGAACTTACAAGTGTTTTTTTCAATTATAAGATACAATACCTCAACTTATTTTATTTATAAAAAAGTTATAAATATATACCTTTTAAGTATTTACTTCTTACCCTTAATCAGCTCTAAAGCCTTCTTCAAATCTATGCTTTCAATATCTGCACTCTTGCCCAAAGCAACGTTTGTTTTACCGCATTTTATATAGAATCCGTACCTACCGTTGCAGATAAAAACTTCTTTTCCTTTTTCATTAAGCCCGAGAGATTTTAGCTCTTTGCGTGGACTGTTTGCAATAATTTGTACAACTTCGCTCAATTCTGTATTCAGCACCTCTTTGGAGCTTTTCTTAAGAGAAAAGTATCTACCATCATAGAAAATATAGTACCCGAATCGTCCAAGGCCTATTTTTACTTCCTTTCCGGTTTCAGGGTGTTCTCCAATTACTTTTGGCAAGGAAAGTAACTGAGTAGCGGTGCTCAGATCAATATCATTAACATTTATATCTTTTGGTATAGAAACCGCCTTTTTCTTTTCTGACTCATTATTAAACTGCAGGTAAAGCCCAAAAGGACCTTTTTTAATTACTACCTCTTGTCCTGTTATATCATCTATACCTAAACTTTTTGGATATTCTGAATTGTCGTCACTGCCCGTAATTTCTTTTGTATGGTTGCATTCAGGATAGTTAGAACATCCAAGGAACACCCCGGCTTTTCCAAAGTTCAATTTCAATATGCCATCAGAGCAAGCAGGACATTTCGTATTCACCTCTTTTTTTCCTTCTTCTGAACAAAACCAATCGATTACCAAATCGTGAATGCCGCTGAAAACTTCATCATGCGTCATTTGCTTGACAGAGTTCACATGACCAAAAAATGGCACCCAAAAGTGGCCTAATTCTTTTTTCCAATCTGCATGTCCATTTGAAATTAAATCAAGCTTTTCTTCCATTTGTGCTGTGAAATCATACTCTACACAACGCTGAAAAAAAGTTTCTAAAAATATAGTAACGATTTTACCACGACTGCTTGGAATAAACCTTTTGCTATCCAATGAAACGTACTCACGATCTTGTAATACCGAAATAATTGTTGCATAAGTTGATGGTCGACCTATACCGATTTCTTCCATTTTTTTTACGATACTTGCTTCACTATAACGAGGTGGCGGTTGAGTGAAATGTTGTTTTGGCTCAACTGAAATCAGCTTGCATGCTTCCCCTTCCTTCATGGCAGGTAGCAGGGCTTCATTTTCGGCTTCCATGTTATCTTGATAGACTCTATAAAAACCATCAAAGAATATACTTGATCCACTTGCTCGCAGAATTACTTTCTGGTCAGTAGAACTAATTTCGACTACCACTTGATCAAGAATCGCCGACTCCATTTGACCTGCAATGGTCCTTTTCCAGATTAAATCATACAATTTAAATTGCTCTGGCGTTAAGTAATCCTTAATACTACCCGGCGTTCTATTGATATCAGTTGGACGAATTGCTTCATGTGCTTCTTGAGCATTTTTGACCTTTTTTACATATTTACGAGGAGACTGCGGTAAATATTTATCACCATATAATGACTTAATTGACCCTCTAATTGAGTTTATAGCCTCGTCTGCAATATGAAACCCATCTGTACGCATGTAAGTTATCAACCCTACAGTTTCACCACCAATATCGATACCTTCATATAAATTTTGCGCTATGCGCATAACACTTTTCACATTAAAATACAGTTTATTCACTGCATCTTGCTGAAGACTTGAAGTAATAAACGGAGGAAGCGGGTTTCTCTTAACTTGCTTGCGTTCTACTGTGCTTACAGCATATTGCCTTGATTCAATCTCCCTGACTAAGTTCTTTGCTTCTTCTTCATTCTTAATATCAAATTTTTCTAGCTTTTTATTGTCATAGTGGCTTAGCATAGCAAAAAAAGCCTCATCTTTGCTATTTTGCATTTCTGCCTTTATACTCCAATACTCCTGTGTTATAAATTTACTAATTTCATCTTCTCGTTCGCATATAATCTTTAATGCAACAGACTGCACTCGCCCTGCAGACTTGCTTCCCGACAATTTTGTCCACAGCAGTGGTGACAAACTAAATCCAACTAGATAATCCAAAGCTCTACGTGCTTGTTGTGCACGCACTAAATCCATATTAATTTCACGTGGATTTTTTATTGCTTCTTGTACTGCTCTTTTTGTTATCTCATTAAAGACTACTCTATAAATGTTGTTTTCATTACTGATGGCTTTCTTTTCTTTTAATGTCTCTATCACATGCCAAGCAATTGCTTCCCCTTCTCTGTCTGGGTCTGTTGCAAGATATATATCTGATGTTTTGCTTGCGGCTTTTACTAACTCTTTTATATACTTTTCTGCTTTTTCAATGGTCTCATACTTTATAGCAAAATCATTATCCGGATCGACGGAGCCGTTTTTTGCTGGAAGATCCCTCACATGTCCAAAGGATGCAGCTACTTTGAACTCTTTACTCAAATATTTACCTATTGTCTTTGCTTTCGCAGGTGATTCAACTATTAATAATGCCATATTGTTAATTATTTTAGTACTTAAAGATAATATGTTGAGAAATATACGATGAAAAGTAAAAAAATATTTTAATAGGTCTTGTGAATTTTACAAAGCAGGTCGTCTATGGTTTTCAGAAAACCCTTGGACATTGCTATCTTCAAGCGACTTTGAAGGCTCATTACAACAATATATGATTGCCGCAGCAACCAGACAACAAGCTCCAACTGCTATCCCCACTGCTAACATTTCTAGGTGAACTGCAATAGCTATTCCAGAAATAATTCCAGCCACTGCCAGTACAGAAGCAACTACAATAGGCAATTTGCTCTTCTTCTTATTTTGTAGAGCATCATCACTTGGCTGTATACCATCGCCTTGAGTATTATTTGCTTGATCTGAAACTGGTATTTTAGTACTGTCACTTTCAGAAACTTCACCATGCTCACTATCACTTGCACTTATGTGTTCAATAGTGCCGGTTGTTTCACTTACAGGCTGAGAAACTTGCTCATCAACACTGGAAGAACAAGCTTGATCAATGTTTTGATCATCAGGGCTCTCGCTTGATAGGTTATTCTCTATAACCTTTGCAAACGCCCTTACTTTCAATGTAGGAGCATGCCTTTCTGCAAAATTTTCAAAATCTACGAAGTTAATTAGAGTGATTCCTCCATTTCCTAACTCTTTTCTAAAGTCATCTTTGTGAACTTTAAAAAAGTTTTCTATACCAGCAAATATCATTGCTTGAAAATCACGCCTATAATGCGTTGATAAAGCATCAATTAGCGGCTCATGATTGTGCAGAAAAATTTCTTTTTTTATTTCGTTAGCTTTATTAATTAGAGTATAAGCATATTCTGGATATTGCCTTTGTAAGCTTTTTTGGTTATCAAACTTATTGCGTATATCTTTATTTTTTTCCCATATGCTAGCTAGTTCATTAATGTTGCTTTCTTTTAAAAAGTCATATAGTGGCTTGTCTTCTTTTGTAAGTTTTTCAATCTCTTCCTTATACTTCCGAAGACCTTCTCTATAACTACTAGCTATATCACTATTATACTCTAGTTGAACGGAATCTTTTAACTGCAAATTATCTTGACTGATATGTAAACCAGCAGTTTCCAGTTTTGCTATATGACCTACCAGAATTTTTACCATCTTTATATGGTTATCGTTATTAGTATAATGGCGATTGTGGTAATTGTTAACAGCAAAACCTAACGATATACCTCCCTTTTTATCCCTTTTATCAATATCAGCTCCTCTATCCACCAGAGCTTTCACTATTTCTACCTGGCCACACTCAGCAGCCAAGTGTAAAGGAGTTTGTCCATATTTATCTTCTTTGTTAACATCAGCACCTTTGTCGATTAAAGCTTTTACTATCTCTACATGTCCCCTTTTAGCAGCCAAATGCAATGGCGTTCTTCCATCTGTGTTTTGTAAATTAACATCAGCCTCTGCTGCTAATAGAGCATTCACTGTATCTGTATGGCCATTCACAGCAGCCCAATGTAAAGGAGTCCATCCATTTTCACCCTTCACATTAACACTAGCCTTACTTGCTATTAGAACTTCTACTATCTCTTTATGGGCATTTTTAGTAGCCCAATGTAAAAGAGTTTTGCCACGCGCGTTTTGTAAATTAACATCAGCCTCTGCTGCTAATAGAGCATTCACTGCATCTGTATGGCCATTTTCAGCAGCCAAATGTAAAGGAGTATCGTAAAGCCAACAATCTCTCACATCAACATCAGCCCCTGCTGCTAATAGAGCATTTATTGCATCTGTATAACCATTTTCAGCAGCCCAATGTAAAGGAGTCCATCCATTTTCACTCTTCGTATTAACACTAGCTTTACTTGCTATTAGAACTTCTACTATCTTTTTATGGTCATTTGCAATAACACAATGTAAAAGAGCCCATCCATAATTCCATAAACCATCACTCGTATTAATATTAAATTCTTCTGCCTCCAATAGAGCATTTACTGCTTTTGTATGGCCATTTTTAATAGCCAAACGTAAAGGAGTTTCTCCATTATCATCTATTGCATCAATATCAGCCCCTTTTGCTAATAAAGCATTTATTGCACCCGTACGGCCTGTTTCAGCAGCCCTATGTAAAGAAGTTTGTTCCTTCTTACTTTTTGCATTAATATTAACCCCTGCCCCCGCTTTTATTAGAGCATTTACTACCTCCTTGTGACCAATTTTGGCAGCCCAATATAAAGGGGTCAGTCCATTCATATCTTTCGTATTAACATCAGCTCCATTTGATATCAGAGCTTCTACTACCTTTTTGCAGCCATCCTTAGTAGCCAAATATAACAATGTAAGTTTAAAAGAGGCAAGACCTGTATATAAGGTGAATTTATAATTTATGTTAAATCTATCATTTTTCCAATCCTGGAATGTACTTAAATCTATCCTCTGTAACCTCTCTTTTATCTTTTCGATTATGTTACTCTGATTTAAATCACCATCAGCATTTACTGCACTTAATATTTTTATCCACTGTTCATATTTCATAACTTTTCTCTACTAAACACTATACAAGCGTTTTATCCAGTATTTCAGCAACCGTCAATTTTGCTAACAAATCACGTAAAAATTTGTAGAAAACACTGGACTCCGTAGCATTACAAAAAATCCAATTATTTTCTTGCATTACTCTCTGTCATCCTGTTGCTCCTTTCTTGTCATCCCAGTGCCCAGACACTGGGATCCAGCTTCTTTTTTTCTAGATTCCAGTGTCGAGCACTGGAATGACACCTCTCTTGGGCTCTTTTAGCTATAAACATTAAGAAATTTACCAAACGAAAAAAAGGCAAAAGAAACCCCGTGTTAGCTAGTTGTCACTCTCTAATCCTGCAAATTGGCGTACTATACTGTCTTAAACGACTTATAAGCGCGTTTCAGCTTATATAGGTAAA
>NZ_JAPQLE010000140.1:0-509 GCF_028982185.1 Wolbachia endosymbiont of Drosophila baimaii
TTATCATCATCTATCCTTATCCTATCACATCCGGACTTTTATGGAAAGAGCTATAATTAGCCAACCACGGGGCTTCTTTTGCCTTTTTTTCATTTGGTAAATTTCTTAATGTTTGTAGCTAAACGACAACCGTCATCCCGCTGCTTGTTAGCGGGATCTATGCTTTGAGATACCGCGAATGAATCGCGGTATGACGGTTCGTGGTGGTATGACGATAAGCTCGTCATCCCGCTGCTTGTTAGCGGATGAGATACCGTGAATAAATCACGGTATGACGGTTAAGTAGGGTGTCATTCCAGTCTGGAATCCAGGAAAGTTTGCTTGCTCACAAGCAAACTAGCATAGAAAAACGTTTTCGATGAGATTGCAGAAAGGCTGGATTCCAGACTGCCATCATAAGGTGAAACTGGATCCCAGTGGGCTTTGTTGCATTGCTACTTATGAAAGGCTAACTATAGTTAGGATTATAAGCAACCTATTGAAAATCTTGTTTTTTTGCAATCAATCTG
>NZ_JAPQLE010000141.1:0-1326 GCF_028982185.1 Wolbachia endosymbiont of Drosophila baimaii
TGTAAAATTATTAAAGATTACGGAGGAAATATGCTATTTTGATTTGTGTAAAAATTATTGTTGACTTATGTGCAATTAGAGAACCTTAGCAGCTTTGCCAGAATCAACCAAACGCTGATAAAACGCTTTCATTTTTCTGTTGTGGCGCATAGCAACAAGAGCTGACATGTATAGTGCTTTCCTTGCATAAAACCTGCCTCCTTTGATTTGAGCTTTGCCAACTTTTCTTCCACTTTCACTAGTTTTAGGCGCAACTCCAACTAAGCATGCAATTTCTCTATTCTCTAATCTACCAAGCTCAGGCACCTCTGTCAGTAGAACGCTCGCCGTCTTTGACCCAATACCTTTATAGCTGATTAAAAGCTCATTTTTTCCTTTCAATTCAGCTATTGCGTCTTCTATGTCTTGCCTAATTTCTTTCAATTGTTTTTCAGCAAACCCTATCTGTCTTTCTATGTATTCTCTAGCTTTTCCCGTCGCACTTTGCAGGCGACACTTGTTTGCATGAATTGCATCATTTAAATTACGCCCAACTGCCCCCAGCTCCTTTAATTCCTCTTGCTTTTGTGAAATTATACATCCTTTTACTTCACCGTCTTTACTGACAAATTCAGCGTATTTTTCCAGTAATTTAGCATCTAACTTGTCAGTTTTTGCAAAATGATTGCAAGCTTTGGCAAATGCATATACCCGATTCGGGTGAGCTTTATGGACAGTTATCTTGCAACAATTTTATAATGAGCTTTTCATAGCCACCAGTTTACACATAACTTGATGGGTAAATCGACTATATTTGTTTCTATAAACTTAGATATAGCATCACTCACGTTTGCTATGCGCTTATGCTTGCCATTAATTGAGATGTCCAATGCTTCCTTGGAAACATCTACTCCCATGAAAATTATTCT
Source organism: Wolbachia endosymbiont of Drosophila baimaii (assembly GCF_028982185.1). Classification (NCBI taxonomy): domain Bacteria; kingdom Pseudomonadati; phylum Pseudomonadota; class Alphaproteobacteria; order Rickettsiales; family Anaplasmataceae; genus Wolbachia; species Wolbachia endosymbiont of Drosophila baimaii. Next base: position 909 of record NZ_JAPQLE010000141.1, read on the forward strand.
AGCCATTTTTGTACCTATAAATATCATCAAACAATAATGCAAAATGCTGTATACAGGATTGTAATTCGATCTTTTAGGTCCACCTACCGTTCGTACTACATTTTGCTTTAAGCCTTACTATTACCCACAAATAAAAACATAGTATTGTATTTATTCAAATAATTTAATTTTATTAACCTGAAAGCTTATTAGATTAAAATTATTAAACCAAGAGTTATAATTTTAGCAACTAAAAGCTGTAAATTGCACCATATAAACAGTTATTTCAAGCAAAAGTTATGCCATTAAGAGCTATGCAACAAACATTTATATTTGTGGGTAATAGTAAGATCTAAATCCGATAGAGCATTGTTGGCACACCATCAAAAGTCGCCTCAGACCTCTAATGCATCAATGTACAGACTTACACCTTTTAGTT
>NZ_JAPQLE010000142.1:0-636 GCF_028982185.1 Wolbachia endosymbiont of Drosophila baimaii
ATATTCTCTTACCATTTCTAATCCTCCAAAATTTTATTTTACCCAAAAAAACTCTTTTCTTTCTCTCCACTTTTTCTGGGTAAGGTCAGTTTACTGGCCTCTCCATGAGTGAGATTGAAAAATTAAGTGGAAATCTGTGAACGGTTACCTTGGATGACAGAAAAGAGTGTTGGAAGGAGGCAATATTAAAAACTTAATTTCAGTCCAGCCAAGAACACATAACCAGAGTTGTTATTTTCTATTTTAGGCTCTTTTGTACTAAACTTTACAATATCGAAATAGTATGAAGTACCTAAAAAAAGAGAATTTTCAAGACTTAAAGCATATGATGTTAACTCGTTTGTACCTTCGCCTGCAATATCCCTACCACTACTAAAATATGTTAAGCTCGATTTGTAAGAATCAGAACGGTAAGCGATACCTGCATTCATATAATACGTATTATTTGTTTCAGGATTACGCTTCTCACCAGATTTACCACCATTACCATACGAAAAAATGCAATCAAGATCGAACAATTTTAGCTTCAAACCAAAATTCCAGTGTAGTATAGCTCTTTCCATAAAAGTCCGGATGTGGTAGGATAAGGATAGATGATGATAAGGAGGTTGAACGCCAGCAGCATATAGTTATGAT
>NZ_JAPQLE010000143.1:0-4680 GCF_028982185.1 Wolbachia endosymbiont of Drosophila baimaii
TTTTATCTCCAAGTACAGCATCTCCAAATTCATTTTTAGCCCATTCATTACTCTCGTTTGCCATTTTTATACCCTCAATATTTGCAAACTTTAATATTGTAATACTTTATTTATAAGTACATTTATATTTGTGGGTAATAGTAAGGAATGACACCGTCTTGGATGGAAACCAGTGTCAGCTACTTTCATGACACCATCATAAGGTGAAACTGGATCCCAGTGTTTGGGCACTGGGATGACAAGAAGAGAGCACCGGAATGACAGGAGAAGGGGGGCTACTACCGTCATAAAGGAACCAGTGTCAGCTACTCGGATGATACCTCTTTCTACTTAATTTGGGTTATGCAAGAAGTCTATTCGCGGTATAGATTCCGCTAACGAGTAGCGAAATGATGGTTTTTCAAATCGTCGGTAAGCCTAAATCAGTTTAGCTATATGCTTTTAATTCCCCCAAAAGGAGAATTAAATATGTGAAGTCCTAGTTGATATGATTTAATGAATGGTTAGTTTAAATTACTAGTTTATTTAAGAGATTTTGATAATATTTAACCCACTCGCTTTTCTATTTTCCATATCGCGATGAGCTTGGATTATTTCATCAAATTTATATTTTTTATTGATCCGTACAGTTAAAAGTTTTTTTCTTATCATCTCGAAGATTTCCATTGTGGTAAGCACTAATGTGAATCTATCATGCTTATAATGGTATATTGAGGTTCCAGTTGCAAATAACGAACGTGAACTAAGTAAAGAAAAACTAATAGGAGCGTTACCTGATATCTGCCCATAGGAAACGTATATACCGAACCTGCCTAAAGATTCAAAAGAAAGCTTGCTTGTAGCGTAACCTATAGGGTCATACACTGCACCTACTCCTCTGTTTTGCGTAATCTCCATAATTTTAGAAACGAAGTCTTTATCATTGTAGTTTATTGCGTATGTGCAGCCACTTTGTAAAACTATCTTCATTTTTTCATCAGAGCTTACAGAACCTATCACTACACCTTTTTTATCCTTTGCCCATTGGCATATTGTTTGTCCTAAACCACCATTAGCCCCATGAACTAGCACGAAAGCACCAGGCCTAACTTTATAAGATTGATTAACTAAATAGTGAGCTGTCATACCTTTAAACAGCACTGCAGCAGCAACTTCATCAGATATGTCATCTGGAATTTTTATCAGATATTTCTGGTGTATAATGCGCTTTTCACAATATGCCCCTGGAGGAGCTGTGCAATATCCAACTCTGTCTCCAATTTTGAATCCATCACTGATTTTTTTACCAAGCTTTTCAATAACTCCCACTGCTTCCACTCCAAGCACTGATGGTAGATCTTTAACTTTGCGCATACCTTTTCTGTGCTCTAAATCATAACGATTTAAGCCGATAGTTGTGTGACGTACTAAAATTTCCTCGCCTTTTGGCTCGCCTATGCTCTTATCTACAAATTCTAATACTTCTGGTCCCCCAGTTTTTTTTATTTGTATAGCTCTAACCATGATGAATGTAAGATAAAAACTTTGATTATGTTATCTAACAATTAATATTTTGCAAAGTTATTGTTTTCACAATCAATAGACTTCTTGCGTTACCTCCTGTCATTCCAGTGTCAGCTACTTGGATGACACCCTATTGATTACTGAAATGACATGGTTTGCAAACATTCTGTTACTTAAGCTTAAAAAACGTGTATGACAGTGTTATTTCGCTCAAATCTTTTGTATTGTTATCAAGCATTATCTCAGGATCTATATAAAAAGATACGGGCATAGCTGCTTTCCGTTTTGGTAGCAACATTTGTTCTTCAAAACAAAAGCATGCAACTTTATTGAAATACTTACCTGCTTTAAAAGGCGTAACATTATACACCGCCATTCCAAACGAAGGCTGATCAGATAGATTTTTTGCGTAATAAAACGCTAAACTTTGTTCTCCTATGTTTACGTCAACGTAGTTAGTTTCTGATTTAAATTCCCAAGGTAGATCGGACATTATATCAGCATTGAAGTGAACCCTGATTTTTTGGTCAGTTGCACTTATTGTTGCATTAGTTACTTTTCTTGTTGTGCCACCATACCCGGTAGCTTTACAGAAAATGCTATATAGTGGCACCGATGCATATGCAAGACATAGCATCGATACGACTAAAGATATTAAAAAGAAAACTATAGAATTCTTACTACCTTTCCTTAGAAAGGAGAACATTTAATCTCTATTGCTAAGTAACCTGAGTAAATGTTTAAACATAATAATAAAATTAAAATAAAGATCAGTTGCACCGAGTATTGCTAATTTAGTAGTAGCAACTTCTGAACCGTCATTATACCTATAATAAACATCTTTGATTCTCTGAGCATCATATGCAGTCATCAAGGTAAAGACTATTACTGATATAAATGATACTGCAAAGTAAAGTGGACTGCTTCTAAGGAAGAAATTTACTATCAATGCTATAATTATCCCCAAGACTCCCATCATCAAGAAAGATCCCATACTTGTAAGATCTCTTTTTGTAGTATTACCATATAAAGCCATAGAGCCAAACATGATCGATGTAATGAAAAATGCTCTTGCTATATTTTCTGCAGTGTAAATTACAAAAATATAAGATGAGGAAAGCCCCATTAATACTGAGAAAAGAAAAAATATAGTAACTGTGGACTGAGCACTTAAGTGCTGAAGTTTATAATACATGTAAAACACCAGCGCAAAAGGAGATAGCATCACTACAAATCGCAGCACAGGATTATAATGAATTACCTGAAAAAGACCAGAAAATACCGTTAGAAACGCAACAAGCCCTGTAACGCCTAAAGCTAAAGCCATGTAGTTATATACTTTAGTTAGGTAACTTCTGAGCCCAGCGCTATAATAAACGCCCTGAGAGCGAATATCCTGTTCATTTCTCATGTAAGACATAATATAACTCCTTTTGTCCATTATTTAACACATTATAATATAAAACCACATTTTTATCAAGTATTTTTATTATAAACAGCTATGCGCTGGCATTTGTTTTAATATAAATAGAATATAGGCCTATTGCTGCTGCATTTGAAACATTTAAGCTGTCAATTACGTTTGATATTGGGATCTTTAAAAGATAATCACAATTTTCTTTAACTAACCTCCGCATTCCTTTCTCTTCAGAACCAAAAATAATTACTCTTTTTTTCTCAAAGCTCTTTATTTCATCTATATTTTCTTTAGCATTGCAATCAAGCCCGTAACACCAGTAGCCGACCTTCTTCAAATACTGCATAGTTTTTACTATATTTGTAACGTATATTAGCGGAACAATATCTAAAGCTCCACTTGCTGCTTTTGCAATAGATGCATTTTCACTCGGTGAATGATTATGTGGTAAAACCAATGCGTCGACATTAAAACAAGCTGAAGTTCTTAAAATTGATCCAATATTGTGCGTGTCAGTGACTTGATCTAAAATGACTATAGTAGAGCTGTCGTTTGAGCTTTCAGCTACCTCTTCGATGCTTAAGTTATAAAGAATAGGGGCAACATTTAAAGCAATTCCTTGATGGTTAGCACCTTTAGATAAAACGTCATTAAGTATTTTGTTTTCTACTAATCGAACTTTAATGCCCTTACTATTTGCACATTGCCTAATTTCTTTTTCATGTTCTCTATAGAAATTTTCTGTTACTAACAGTTCTATACACTGCCTATTTTTATTCTTCAGTGCTGACACGCAGGTGTGCTTTCCATACAGCCAAAAATTCTCATTAATTTTTGACGATTTCATCGTATTATCGAAAATCGGGTTTTTATAGAATAAGCAACATTTTACTATGTTTGGATATTGTTGTAAAATTATACAATTCGATTAATGCGTTTATGTCGGACGATGAGTTGGATTGGCAAAAAAATGTTAAGCCAATAGAATGTGGAAAAGTTACTTTGAAAGTTGATCATAAAGTAAATATAAAGTCTATGGTTGATAAAGGTACCTCCGACTTACAAGGGAATTTTCTTAATACCAATAATAGTAACTCATCATTTTGTCTTAACCAAAACACAAAATCAAAAGTTGATAGGGGTAAATATTTTATAAGCGATAAGCTCGATTTGCATGGCTATAATATAGAGGATGCTTACTGTAAATTGATAGATTTTATTATCAAAAATTATCGAGCAGGAAATAGATGTTTATTGGTAATTACGGGATACGGCAGTGCAACAAATAAAACAGACACTATAAAGAGTAACTTAAATAAATGGTTAAATGACACTAAAATCCAGCATATGGTTCTATACTACCAACAAGCTACGAAAAAACATGGTGGTAAAGGGGCTTTTTATGTTTTATTAAGAAGGAATAAAAACCTTGAGTCCTGATACTTAAAATTCCTTTTAAGCCTTAATTTTTCTTGTATAACCATACAGTGTTCGGCAGCGCGTGACGTACAACTGTGCGAACATTGTGATTTGGGTCTACCAGGAAGGATGTCTCCCAGTACCTCTTTTCCCGTCATCCCGCTACGTGTTAGCGGGATCTCATTTCACTTTATGAGGGTGTCATCCGAATAGCTTGACTACTTGGATCCAGATTGGATACTGAGTTGGTGATACCAATTCTCACTGCACAACAAACAGATAGACAATAATGGAAAAAAAGCCATACTAAACTAAGTGTAATAGCGAGGTATAAATGGCAT
>NZ_JAPQLE010000144.1:0-1210 GCF_028982185.1 Wolbachia endosymbiont of Drosophila baimaii
CATAACTATATGCTGCTGGCATGCTTACCATCACTACTATAAATCCATATCTTACCTTTTTTGGACTATTATGAGAAGTGCTATAACTGACTTCGATAGAGGAGTGTTGAAAGTTTGTGGAGATTGGGGAGCACATCCAGATAAAGAAGATTTCAAAATTTTACTTGATTGTCCGCAGCATCAAGAAGTAGTGAAAGGAATATATGATGAGCTTGATCATCAAATTGTCACACCAGATGCGGATTTGGAGCTATTTAAAGATGAACTGGCTAACATTTGGTTTACAAATAGTGGAAGTGAAAAAGAAACTATAGGGTTTGGACATATTTTTTGTGGTGAGCCAAACGATAAACTAGGTGGTATGCATTTTGTAGGTAGATATGTTGAAGCTCAAGAGGATAAATGGGCAGGTGCCCTGTGCAATAAATCAGATATTAAGCCGCCAGTTTATACATTTGGAATGAAATATTTGGGCAAGGATGGAGAAGTAAAAGTTAAGTGTCCAAATGGATATGCATATAACCTTCATGCCGATAGTTTCTGCAACTAAGGCGTTTAAGGAATTGGGAAAAGATGGAATGTGCCTGTATAAAATGGAGGATGACAATTATCAATCAGTGTTTGTAAGAAAGAATGATGCTATACTCACGTTCTATCCTGACTTAACACCAAAATGTGATGATAAGAGTACTTATTGTAGTTGCAGTAAGTCTTAATTTCAAAACCAATAGGGTGAACAAATGATAAAAATGCTATAGGGTGTAGCAAATCCAAATGAGTTAAAATTTTGATTAAAGGGTTTTGTGAGTAATAATGAAGAAGGGTATTATTCGTCTAATAAAAGCAATTCAATACTCTTGTGAAGGAATAAAATCAGCTTTTATATCAGAAATTGCGTTCAGACAGGAGTTGCTACTTTTTATAGTATGTGTCTCAATTTTGTTTGTTTTGGATGTAAGTAATCTAGAACGTGCAGTAATGATAAGCAGCCTATTCCTGGTGTTAATTGTGGAAATTGTTAACACTGCTTTTGAAACGACAATTGAGCGTATTTCCAGTGAACAACACATACTTTCAAAAAAGGTGAAAGATCTAGGTAGTGCAGCAGTTTTTCTTTCATTAATTATAGCACTTCTCATAATAGTCCAAAAAAGGTAAGATATGGATTTATAGTAGTGATGGTAAGCATGCCAGCAGCATATAGTTATGA
>NZ_JAPQLE010000145.1:0-2264 GCF_028982185.1 Wolbachia endosymbiont of Drosophila baimaii
CACATAGTGCAAAAAATTAAACATGAGACGCCAGATACGTGAGTTTTTTTGTCATTTAATCTGTACAGAGAAGATAAATAAATAGCTTCAATTTTATGATAAGAGGGCTGGCGGAGTTTGTCAAGCAAGTTTTTTGTTTCTGCGAGCTACTACCCTTTCTTGGTGGACTAAAATCACAACAGCTGCAGAACCTAAATTGCTTCATACTACACCTTTCCCCTTTCCCCTGAAACTAAAATCTATATACTTAACTTTAGAAACTTCAAAATACGATGCGATCTAATATTAGGAAGTTATTTTACTATATAAAGCCTAATCTATCTTATTTCATCATAGCTTTTATTGCAGTTTTATTTTCAGCCTTAACGATCCTCCTCTTTGGCAGGGGTTTGAGCAATATAATTGATTCTGGCACAGAGCACGATTTTACTACCAAACTATTAGTTGCAATACTTATAGTTTTAGCCATTTCTCTCACTGCATTTACTCGGTTATATTTCATTGGCATTGGCAGCGAGAAAGTTATCGCAAGAATCAGATATGACTTATATAGCAGTATCACTAACTTGCAACCAAGTTTCTTTGAGAACACAGGCGTACAAGATGTTATCTCAGCGTTAGTTACTGATACATCTGTGTTGCAATCAATAATAAACAGCAGCTTACTAACCATATTACGAAATTTTGTGATTCTGATTGGTAGTGTTGCTATGTTATTGTATACAAATATACAACTAACTGCGTATGCAGCCGCAATAATACCTATACTACTCATTATCATGACCTCACTTGGAAAAAAAGTGCGTAGCTATGCACGCTTTGCCCAGGATAAATTAAGTGAGCTTGCGTCATTTAGTGAGGAAAATTTTAGATCTATAGTGACTATCAAATCGTTTGTACTCGAAGAAAATGAAAAAACCCGTTTTAAGGAGTATTTAAACTCAGTATCAAAATCATACGTAAAATTAGTACTCTTGCGTGCTATTCTAGTAACTCTAGTTATCACGTGTGTGATAGGTTCACTAGTTGTTTTGCTCTTTTTTGGTATTAAAGAAGTCTTAAGTAATAATATAACTATTGGAAAACTCTCCTCATTTGTGTTTTATTCAGCGCTCGCAGCAGGAGCTATAAATAATTTGAGCGATAATATCAGTGATTTACAACGAGGTCTTGGAATAGTAGAGCGTTTATTTGAATTTAAAAATATGAAAAGCTCTATAGCAGATCCCGATGATCCTATAAAAATTTGTAGTGTTCAAAAGGGAATTTCGTTTAATGGTGTAACATTTTTTTATGCTGATAAGCCAGCATTAGATAACGTATCATTTTCTATAGAGGCAGGTCAAGCAGTATCAATTGTTGGACCATCTGGCAGTGGTAAAAGCACCATTTTAAAGCTTCTGCTCCGTTTTCATGATCCAAACAAAGGTAGCATTACTATCGATGGGCACAATATTAAGTCAATTGCGCTAAATGACCTCAGATCGTTGTTTGGCTTAGTGCCACAAGATCACATGATATTTTCTTGCTCAATAATGGAAAATATACTATATGGCAAACCAGGTGCCGAATATGAGGAAGTGAAGCAAGCAGCCATCAGCGCTTATGCGATGGAATTTATTGATAAGCTGCCTGATAAATTTGATACATTTGTAGGAAAAAGAGGATTAAAACTTTCTGAAGGACAAAAACAACGTATTGTAATAGCAAGGGCCATACTCAACAATCCTCAGGTTTTAATACTGGATGAAGCAACCTCTGCCCTTGATTACAAAAGTGAGAACCTCGTGCAAAAAGCATTGAGCAAGTTAATGCAAAACAGAACAACAATCGTAATTACACACAGGCTATCAACCGCACTCAAGACTGACAAGATTATAGTAATTAATCATGGAAAAGTAGAAGAAGTAGGAACTCATGACTCTCTAATGAGTAAAGACGGGCTGTATGCAAAACTGGCGAAGATACAGTGGAATTGAAAGAAAATTTAAATCATACCGTTAGTTGATATGCTAGATTTATAATTAAAATTATTAAATTTTTAATTTTATTATTTTATAATGGTTCCATAGTTATCCGGAAATTTCGTGATCTGTAGTTTCTTTCATTCACGTTATATTCATAGCTTGTTCTATCTTAATGTAATTCCAATTTTAACTGTATAGGAGGTCTCTATGTTATAGCATTTCTCATAATAGTCCGAACAGGTCATAGGAAGGCAGAATCAACAGCACGACGAAAGGATTCGAATAGAGGAATGTTTT
>NZ_JAPQLE010000146.1:0-2695 GCF_028982185.1 Wolbachia endosymbiont of Drosophila baimaii
TATGTAAAATTATTAAAGATTACGGAGGAAATATGCTATTTTGATTTGTGTAAAAATTATTGTTGACTTATGTGCAATTAGAGAACCTTATCGGTGGTATAGATCCAGCACTTATTAGACCTGGACGTTTAGGTCAGAAGGTTTATGTCCCTAATCCAAACATAGAAGTGAGACAAAGGATATTGGAACTTTATATGCGAGGTACAAAAACTGATGAAAAGCTAAACCTCCAAGACATTGCAGACAAGACTGAAGGCTATTCTGGGGCTGAATTAGAGCAATTAGTGAATGAAGCAAAAATTCGCGCTGGTACGCAAAGACGGCTTAGAGTGAGTGAGGAAGATTTCAGTTACGCGCTTCACAAGTTAAGTCCAGAACAAGAAAGAGATAGAATAAAGTTAGTTTCAAACGCGAAGACACAGACAGAAGAAACTTCTTTTATACGGTAAACATAAAAATTGAAATTATAGAAGTGTAGCTGAGCCAACCTTCGTTATTCTTATTATTACCCACAAATAAAGACATGGTATTGCATTTACTCAAATAATTTAATTTTATTAACCTGAAAGCTTATTGGATTAAAATTATTAAATTAAGAGTTATAATTTTAGCAACTAAAAGCTGTAAATTGCACCATATAAACAGTTATTTCAAGCAAAAGTTATACTGACCTTAGCCAGAAAAAGTGGTGGAAAAGTTAGGAATGTTTTTTACAAAAAAAGACAGTATCAATAAAAAGGATTTTATTCTATTTGAAATATAAAATTATCATGTATTTTTCTGTTATTTCCAAGTGAATTATTATTAACTTAGCAGTATATATTATTAAAAACACAAGCAATACAATCATTTTTAGCAACCAAAACCAGCAAGCGTGAGAAGATTTTTTTTTGGAATGAGTTGGTCATGATGTTTGTAAAACTTAATTTGTACACTTTACTTACCCCCAGTAATTCTGATATAGTTACTTTAGTTAAAATCTATAAAAGTTTATAAATGGCAACCTTAAGTGTAAGAGAAGCTTTATGCACAGCAATTAGAGAAGAAATGCAAAACGACTCTGATGTGCTTATCATGGGTGAAGAAGTTGCAGAGTATGATGGTGCTTATAAAGTAACGAAAGGATTACTGAAAGAGTTTGGAGAAAACAGAGTGGTTGATACGCCTATTACCGAACATGGATTTGCTGGCCTTGCTGTTGGAGCGGCATTTGCTGGATTAAAGCCAATAGTCGAGTTTATGACTTTTAATTTTTCTATGCAAGCTATTGACCAAATTGTGAATTCCGCAGCAAAAACAAATTATATGTCAGGCGGACAACTTGGATGCCCTATAGTATTTCGTGGACCAAATGGCGCTGCAGCAAGAGTTGCTGCACAACATTCTCAATGCTTTGCAGCTTGGTATTCGCATATACCGGGGTTAAAAGTAATAGCACCCTATTTTGCCTCAGATTGCAGAGGTCTGCTTAAAGCTGCAATTCGTGACCCTGATCCGGTAATATTTCTAGAAAACGAAATAGCTTATGGACATGAGCATGAAGTTTCTGACTCTGAGCTATCAAACAAAGATTATCTACTTGAGATAGGCAAAGCTGCTGTCATACGGGAAGGAAAGGATGTAACTATCACTGCTTTTTCATTAAAATTAATGGATGCCTTAAATGCAGCAGATTTACTTTCGAGTGAAGGTATAGAAGCTGAAGTTATTGACCTCAGAACCTTAAGACCACTTGACACTCAAACTGTTATTAACTCTATTCAGAAGACTAATAGGTTAGTTAGTGTAGAAGAAGGATGGCCATTTGCAGGAATAGGAGCAGAGCTGTCAGCCGTTGTTATGGAACAAGGATTTGACTACCTTGATGCTCCAGTTGTACGTGTAACTAGCAAGGACATCCCCTTACCTTACGCTGCAAATCTAGAAAAAAAAGCATTACCGCAAGTGGAAGATATAGTTGAAGCCGTGCATCAGGTCTGTTTTAGAAAAAAATAGTTCTTTTTTGTGTCTCCTGTTCCGCATTGGTCCATCAAAGAAGTATTTCCAGTGCCGCCTATACCACCCATTACTTTTATGACGATAGTTTTAGCACCGAAAAATACAGCACAAAATATACCGAGTGCAAAAAGAGCTGGCCATGGCATTCTACCAAATATCGCAAGCAAAGCTGCACCTATTATCACTACGGTCATAAGCGGTCCGCCTATTCCCCAAACGTAGCCAATAATGTTACATATTACTTGAGCAGTTGTATCAGTATTAGTGTCAGCGGCAGCACTCCCAACATGAGAAAAAGAAATAAATAATACTATAAAAAGAATATTAAAAACTTTCCTAGGGTTCATCTCTATACCTTAAATTTAGATATCGCAATTATACCTAAAATACTATAATTTTTAGTAAAACTAGCATAAAGATTGAATAACAAACAGTGCCACAAAAGTAGTTGACACACAACTGCACAAATATTGTAATATAGACATAGTAAACGATATTATTCCAGTGCTTGACGCTGGAATCCAGACTTTAATTGTTATATTTGTAAATAAGTCTGGTAAGAATAAACGTTCATCTCAAATGCAGTATTTTTGTTGAAATAGCTCAACTGGATCCCAGTGGGCTTTGTTGCATCGCTAGCTATGATGGATTAAAGATAAAAAAGATGGAGAATATCAGTAGCTTATTATTCTGGTAT
>NZ_JAPQLE010000148.1:0-2741 GCF_028982185.1 Wolbachia endosymbiont of Drosophila baimaii
TTCCAATTTGAATTCTGCTGTATATTCTCTTACCATTTCTAATCCTCCAAAATTTTATTTTACCCAAAAAAACTCTTTTCTTTCTCTCCATTTTTTCTGGGTAAGGTCATGCAGCTTTTGGGTAATTTAATGGTAAAAATTTTAGAGAGAAATTTTATACACAATCTCTGACATTTTTCCTTAAGTTGACGCCATTGTCTGTTCAGCTAAGCGGTGTGAGAGACAATATAGCTAAACTGACTTAGATTTACCGACAATTTGAAAAACCGTCATCCCGCTACGTGTTAGCGCCGCGGCGGTATGACGTAGGGAGATCTCTACTGCTATTCCACGTCAAGAACAACCATAAGTTCATTAGGGTTCACATAACCTAAAGCATTTTTTGCTTGCTCATCAAGCAGATCTAAATCTAAGCTTTTTTCATATAAGCCAAATACTTTGTTGTCCAACTTTTCCTTTTCAGAAGAGACATCCTTTAGCAAAAGTTTATTGTACTCGATTTCTTTTTTTAAATCGATTAACGTCAATAAGCCACGCTTACCTGTAATTGTGCTAATGCTGAAATATAATGTAAGGGAAGAAATGAGTAAGGCTGCGCTTAAACACAGTAACTTTTGCTTCTTTTTAGACATAAGCACCGTACTTTCACATATAAAAAATATATAACATGAAAAGGTGAACAAAAAGCTAAGAACCTTGACGCGCTTTACACCTTGGCTTTACCTTATTTATAATGTAAATCTTACCACCCCTTTTCACAACTTTACAATTTTTATCTCTGTTACGATGAGATTTTAGCGACCCTTTGACTTTCATATCTATAGTAAGAATTAAATTACTTTACATTATAATCACTTATCAAGAGTTAGTCAATTGATAACATTTTATTAAAATATTGTATAATTGTTGCTGATACTTCTTCGATTGACTTTTGCGTAACATCAATAATTGGCCAGTTATTCTGCTTAAATAGTTCCTCTGCTTCTTTAATTTCCTTTTCTACTTTTTCAGGATTAGCATATATACTATTATCTTCGTTGTTAATTGAAGTAAGTCTATTTTTGCGTATTTCTATTAGCCTACTTACGTCTATTGTTACCCCTATCGTTAGTTTATTTTTTAATTTTGCCAAGCCGACATAAAAGGGTACCCCACTAACAAAAGGAATATTTGCAACCTTATAGCCTCGGTAAGCTAAATACGTACTGGTGGGAGATTTTGATGTACGTGAAACTCCAACCAAAATTATATCTGCTTTATCAATATCTTGAATATTTTGTCCATCATCATGATTAATAGTGTAGTTTATTGCCTCAATGCGCTGAAAATATTCGTTATTTATCTCAGTATGCAAGTCAAGCTTTTCGTCTTTTTCAATTTCAAGATAAGACGAAATTTCTCTAATAATATGTGATAATATTGCTCTATAGGGAATTTTCAACTTTATACAGTTATCTTTTAGATATTTTCTTAGCTCATCATCAGTAATAGTGCATATAACAAAATTATGCTCATCACTTTTCCTATTAATTTCCTCCAGAATTTTGTCAATCTGCTCTTCTCCTTTTACAAAAGACCAAACATATTCGATCGTTTCTATAGAACGAAAGTGTTTCAGGGCTGATTTTGCAACTGATATAACAGTTTCACCACTTGAATCTGATACTAAATGTAGATTAAGCTTTTTAAGGGTCATATACTAAAAATAATAGCTAGCAATCTGCTACTGAAATTATGCTAATTTGTTGACCTACGTAAATATAGAAAAACTATCCTGTTGATAAAACTCAAACTAATTGGTAAATTCTTAACACAATTATTCTCAAAACGAATGTTTTTATTAAAGCCTACAAATTTCTCTTATTTTTCTAAGAAAGCTCTACCTTGGCTTGGGGTGATTTGTTTCGCATGTTTTTTAATTGGAATATTTTTGGCGTTATTCTTCTCCCCAGAGGATTATAAACAAGGAGAAATTGTACGAATTATGTATCTTCATGTGCCTTCTGCATGGCTTGCTCTTGGAATATATGGATTAATTGCTTCACTCAGTTTCATTTCATTAGTGTGGAACAATAGCATTGCTAGTGTCTTGGCACATGCTGCTGCTCCTGCAGGGACAATCTTTTCTGCAATATGCTTAATCACAGGCAGCATTTGGGGAAAAGGAACCTGGGGCACTTGGTGGGTATGGGATGCAAGGCTTACTTCAATGCTGATTTTATTTTTCCTATATGTTGGCTACCTTTCATTGTGGAGCGCTTTTGATAATGAAGCGAGGGCAGAAAAATCAGCAGCAGTATTTGCCATTTTTAGTGCTATAAATATTCCTATAGTAAAATTTTCCGTAAATTTATGGTCTACTCTCCATCAGCCTGCAAGCATTTTGAGAAGAGGTGGAGTAGCAATAGAAGGTTCTTTGCTGTTGCCACTCATTGTAATGTTTATGTTTTGTGCCACATTTTTTTTAGTAGTGTGGATACTGTATTCACTTCATTTGATTAATTCGTACAAAATAAAGAGAGAAATCAGTATGCGGTATTAGGTAGCTTTGTAAGTATACAGGTAAATATGCTAGAGAAAATTAGGCAAAATATCTTTGGTCACTTTAAATACTTGCCTGCTGAAACTGAAGAACGTGCTATGTTATGTGATCTAATACCAATTCTCATTATTAGGAGGACAAATAGGAGACATTGCAGAGTTGTTTAATTATGGAGTGGGTAAGAGAGGTAACAAATTTA
>NZ_JAPQLE010000149.1:0-1672 GCF_028982185.1 Wolbachia endosymbiont of Drosophila baimaii
AATCATAACTATATGCTGCTGGCGTTCAACCTCCTTATCATCATCTATCCTTATCCTACCACATCCGGACTTTTATGGAAAGAGCTATAACTTCGAAATGGTCAGGGCCATAACGTTTTTCATTAATTGCTAAAGCCCGTTCAAGCAATTCCTTTTGTTTCTTATGATCACCCAAATCCCCATAAGCGATACCGAGGTTTGTTAGTGCTATAGCAATTGTGAAATGATCGGGGCCATAATGTTTCTCAGAAATAGGTAAAGCCCGTTCAAGCAACTCCTTTTTTTTCTTGTGATCACCTAAATCCCCGCAAGCGATACCGAGGTTTGTCAGTGCCGTGGCGACTATAAAATGATCAGATCCATAATGTTTTCTAAAGATAGGTAAAACCCGTTCAAGCGACTCCTTTTGTCTTCTAGGATTACCCAAGTAATAATATCCATCACTCATTCGTATTAACAAATCCACAAGATAATCCTTCTCTATTGTTTGCTTTTCTAAAGGATTTTTTCCTAGCCAATCATCTATATGTGATAAGAACGTTTCTAAATGTGGTAACAACTGTCGTTTCTTAGCATAATCTTCTAATTTGTCACTGTCGTCAGGGAAGCTTTCTTTTAATAATTGAAAAACGGTTTTTATATCTTTTTTAATTTTTCCACTTTCCTTTGACTTTAGCCTAATTACATCTTGTACTAAACAGTGAATAGAAACACTACTACTCTGCTCATTGGACACTAGCATCGAATATCTCAATAATATACCTAATACTTCTTCAAAAGGTTTTTCTTCAGAATTGTTCTCTACAATCTCAGGAAATATTCTTAACAAATCTTTAGGAATATCATTGTCTAAATATGCACAAGCTACTAACAACTTGCTTGCTAGTTTAGACTCATTACGAATTGCGTCCATTGTAATATCCCAAGTAATAAACACAGGCTCATGGTTAGAATCCTTAGGTAGTGTTTTATGAGATAATAAATAAAGCTTCCTTTCTGCATAAATTTCTAAGTAACGTGAGATAGTCATTTTGTTTTCTTTGATGTAAGCGCAAGCCTGAGCTAATGCCAAAGGTAATCTACCTAACTTTTCTGCCAATATACCTATATTTGGCCTATCGCTTTCTGAAACCTGGCCTAGAATTTTCTTAACATATAATTCTGATTCTGGGGGAGTAAAAACGTCTACACCTATACTCCCTTGTGGCCATTCAGTATTACGAGACGTAACTATTATTTTGCCGCCTTTTGTAGGTCTGAGCTTAGAAATGACTTCATAATTTGATACATTATCATAAATCAACAACCAGCCTTCACGTTTAGAATCTTCTAGCCAGTTTTTCACATAATAAGCTCGCTGTGCAATAGAAATGTTGTCTTCATCGTGAATAATATTTAATTTTCTTCCTAAATTAACATATTCACTGAGTAGTTGATCTTCATCTTTTGCATTAAACCAACATATTGCCTTGTATTCTTTCCCATGTTTTTGAATAAAATCTAGCACTGACTGTGTTTTACCTACTCCACCTAACCCGTACAAAGCAGTTAATATAACTGGCTCATTTTTTGTCTTTAGATGATTTATAGCATTTCTCATAATAGTCCGAACAGGTCATAGGAAGGCAGAATCAACAGCACGACGAAAGGATTCGAATAGAGGAATGTTTTT
>NZ_JAPQLE010000150.1:0-504 GCF_028982185.1 Wolbachia endosymbiont of Drosophila baimaii
TTATCATCATCTATCCTTATCCTATCACATCCGGACTTTTATGGAAAGAGCTATAATTAGCCAACCACGGGGCTTCTTTTGCCTTTTTTTTTATTTGGTAAATTTCTTAATATTTATGGCTAAACGACAATCGTCATCCCGCTACTTGTTAGCGGGATCTAGAGATACCGCGGCGGCATGACGTAGGACTGCTGTCATTCAAGTAGCTGACGCTGGAACCCAGCCTTGCTGTAATCTCATCAAGAACGTTGTGTTTTAACATAAGATCAGCCACTTTTATGCTTACCAACTTAATAAAATTCCTGGATCCAAGTAGTCAGGCTACTCGGATGACACCTTCACAAAGTGAAATGAGATCCCGCTAACAAGCAGCGGGATAACGGGAAAAGAGGTGCTAGAATGACACCGTTTACTATGTATAGCACTTCTCATAATAGTCCAAAAAAGGTAAGATATGGATTTATAGTAGTGATGGTAAGCATGCCAGCAGCATATAGTTATGAC
>NZ_JAPQLE010000151.1:0-3833 GCF_028982185.1 Wolbachia endosymbiont of Drosophila baimaii
AAACATTCCTCTATTCGAATCCTTTCGTCGTGCTGTTGATTCTGCCTTCCTATGACCTGTTCGGACTATTATGAGAAATGCTATATTATTTGCTGTGGAAATCAGTAATAGCGCAGGCGATGACTGATGCAGCAAGTAACTGCAAAAAAACAGAAAGCTTGGTAGAAAAACGTAAGGCAATTTCTTGGTTGTCAGACTTTAGTCAAGATTTTGTGCACACATGTATATTGGCTGATTGTGATCCGGTATACGTAAAAAATAAAATACAGCCAACCTTAAAAAGCCTTACTAGATAAAGCCTTTTTATATACTTAATGAGGTTTACTCCTTTTACCGAAAAAAATATAATTCAATCTCCTATCTATAGTTGCCTCTATATCTTTGATTAATAGCTGCTTTATCATGTTTACTTTTCGCTTTGCATCTTGAGCTTGGCGCTCATTGTTACCACTGTTATTGCTGTAATTATTCTTATCACTATAACTACTGCCACTTGTGTTACTGAACTCACTACCCTTTTTTCTTCTTGTGTTGAGTATCTGTATTATCTTTTCCTTTAAAAAGGACTTCCAGCCTGTGCCAAGTAATAATTTATAGAGAAAATGCGGAGTAAGAAACGCCACTAATATTCGAATAGAAATTCCGTAACCGAGATCTTCCCTATTTTCATAATACCACTTGCAATATTGAAACAAACGGTAAAACGCATTTTTGAAAGAGCAAAATTCTACAGCATACCAAAAACCATTGCTGAGAAACATGAGCACAATGCTGAATGTGTAAAGATACATTGTGAAGAGAAACAGTTTCACAATTATATCTTTTAGACTACCTAATATATAATTCAATAATCTTAATTTATAGAAAAGTGATATCATTTCACACCCACTTCAATATGGCTGGGGTGGAAGGATTCGAACCTTCGCGTGGCGGTATCAAAAACCGCTGCCTTACCACTTGGCTACACCCCAATACTACTTACATCAATAACACTATTAGCCCAATTAGTAAAAGATTTATTTGCTTTTTCTATGGGCATCACAGCAACAGCTGGCTGATCATAAGAATGCATTGCTTCGATTTTTTCTACAATTTTATCAACTTGATCATTCCTGCTCTTCATAATTGCCACTACTTCACAACTATTACTAATCTTACCTTCCCATAAATACAGAGAATTCACTTCAGGAAATATATTTACACATACAATTAATTTCTCGTTTAACAATTCTTCAGAAACAGTTTTAGCCTCCTCAAAATTTGAAAAAGTTGTATAAACCAAAACTAAATTATTCATTAGTAGCTACATAAATGCATTGCTACTATACTCTACCGAGATTTATTCATCAAGAGAAAATAACGCCAGCGCGTACTGTATGAACATTTGTTTGCAAAGGTAGTATGTTAAGTGTTATAGCTAGTTTGCCTCAAACGTAAAGGTGTCATCCCAGTGCCCCTGTGATGTCATTCCAGTGCTTGACACTGGAATCCAGTTTTCCATATAATCTCATCGAAAACGTTGTAACCACTTTCTATGCTAGTTTGCTTGTAAACAAGCAAACTTTCCTGGATCCAAGTAGTCAAGCACTGGGATGACACCTTTCCTAGCAGAGAAATCACAATGTTCATACGGTTGTACGCATACCGCTGGGATCTAGGATTTTTCTATAGTTTAAAAACAAAAAAAGGACGTTACTCATTGAGTAACATCCTTTTGGAGAAGGTAGAAGTTTTACTTATTACACTGTTCCTGGAGTTGCTGTAGCTCTTGAGTTGACAGGTTCTGCACTAGGTTGATCTAGAGATGCGCGTCGTTTTGCCAACTTTTCTTCGAGTTCTCTGTCAAATTCTTCTTTTAAAGGAAGAACTTGTTTTCTTGTTAGCGTAGAAGAACCAGAACCCATTCCACTATCAGTAGAATTACTGTGAGTGAGAGTTCTGTTACTCAAACTATCCAGGTTTTGCTCCACAATAGGATCACTGAGAACATCTTCACTGAAAGAACTTTGTCCATTTAAGTTAGTCAATGAGGCGCTTCTAGTTGGTACTTCTGGAGTTTCTACCCTAGTAAGGTTGCTAGTACTATTACGTCGTGCAACTCCTGGTCTTCCTCCTATTGTTGCAGTTTTATTAGTATTCTCAATTGGAGTAGGAGTATCAACGTAAAAAGTGCTATTTCCTATTTTTCTAGGCAACGTGTCTGATTCAGAAAGAACTTGATATTTAACGTTAGTAGTTTCTTTCGGTGCTTTTTTATCCCCAAGCCATGATGGCATTTTTTCTCTAAATGAAGAAGGTGTTTTTACTTCTTTATGCTCCGCAGGATTTAACAATTCCGCTTCGCTGCTAACAGTACTGTCAGTCTTTACAGAATTTAGTGAATTGCTTTTTGACAAGCTGTTAGATTGTTCAGAGCCTTTTCTTCCCAGTGAAGAGAATGATGATGACACAGACCTAGTTAAACTTTTGACAGAAGGCCTGTTAGCTTTTTTCTCTGCTCTGTCAAACATATTGCTTACGCTTGAGTACAAATGATTTTCTCTACATTCTTTAATAACCTTCTTAATTTCATCGTAATGTTCAGAGAAAACACTGTCGATGAAATAACTACCTTTAGGTAATGACCTTTGTGTTAACAAGTTATGCAAGCTTTTTTCATTTAAATTATTAATGAATTCTTTCTGTACTTGCCATCCAGAAGTATGTTCAATCTCCCCTGATTTTGCCTTCTCTGCCATTTTTAAATCAATTTCTGACGATATTCCAGAAAGTACATTTTTCACTAACCCAGAATTATTTCCTTTATCAGCAAAAATTGCTTTCATATCATTTCTTATTTCGTCAGATTTCTTAATTGCATCTGGAGTAAACCTTTTTACCTTATCTAAATAGTCCGTCTCACCAGATGCCTTATGGAACTTATTTGCCACTCCTTCGCCTACAAAACTAGCGCCTTTTTTCAGTGAATCTACTGAATGTTCATAACCTTCTTTCACCTTATCTTTAACATGCACAGCACCATCTCTAATTTTTCCGGCAGCGTATGTTGACGCGTCCTTAACTTTCTCAGCAGTATATTTCGCCCCATCAACTGTTTTTTCTGCTGACCACTTGAGCCCTTTGAATGTGTATTCAACTGCTTTATAAGCAAAAAATAGAGTAAGGGCAACTATTGCACCTGTTGCAGCAACCGGTAAAGCAACTGCCACAAATGGAAGTAATGCACCAACCATCACACCTACTGCACCTACTGCAACCATTTGCTCTTTTGCAGACCAATTAGAGAAATTTTTTATATCTTTTAGCTTACCCTGCAAAGCTTCCACAAAAGTAGAACTTTTTTTAACAGGACTTGAATTTGTTTGTTCACTGGCTAACATTTTAAACCTCACTATTAATTAAATATATTATATTGTACACCCTCGATTCTTAAGTTAATGTTAATTTGGCTGCCAGTATTTATTCGTCTTCAAATAATTTCGCTTGACGTGTTTTGTGGTAGCGTAGAAAATTAGGTCAAGAAGCTGCAGCATCTATGAGGTATAGAAAAAGGACTCTCATCTTTTTGGCTGTTATAACTTTAATAATAATGGCTTTATTATTCAGCTATCATTTCCATTTTCACGAAGACGTAGTGCACTTAAAGAGTGACAACAAAGAATTCAAAAAAAAGCCAGAAAATTCCATAGAGTCAACCATACTACATAGAGAAAAGGAAGTGTACGATCATGTCCTTCACTCCGATAATTATAGCATTTCTCATAATAGTCCGAACAGGTCATAGGAAGGCAGAATCAACAGCACGACGAAAGGATTCGAATAGAGGAATGTTT
>NZ_JAPQLE010000152.1:0-645 GCF_028982185.1 Wolbachia endosymbiont of Drosophila baimaii
AATCTGTACAGAGAAGATAAATAAATAGCTTCAGTTTCATGATAAGGGGACTGGCGGAGGGTGTCAAGTAAGTTTTTTCGTTTCTATTGAATGACAGTTGTGACCTATGCAAGAAGTCTGTTGTAGTTTGTACGATATCTTTATAAAATGGTTCGCATAAGTTATCTAGCAGTGCAACTAAACAAATACAAAAATCAAAACGTCGCGGTTTTTGGTCTTGGTGAAACTGGTTTATCCGCCATTAACGCTCTAACAAAGAGTGGTGCAAGAATATATGCATGGGATGATCATGAAGAGCAAATAGCAAATGCAAAAATGATGTATAAAAAATGTAATTTTATTCATCCCAAGGAATACAATTGGCATGAGATCAGTGCATTGGTTTTAAGCCCTGGAGTGCCAACAGAGCCACATTGGATAGTAAAACTTGCAAGGAGATTTGATTGCAAAATAAAATCAGACATTGAGCTATTTCTTGAAACTAAAACTGCGAACCAGAAGGTAATAGGCGTCACAGGAACAAATGGTAAATCAACCACTACATCACTAATAGGGCACATATTAAAATCTGCAGGGAAAAAAGTAGCTATTGGTGGAAATTTAGGCGTTCCTGTTTTGGATCTAGAAAGAGATGCAGAAATTTAT
>NZ_JAPQLE010000153.1:0-5800 GCF_028982185.1 Wolbachia endosymbiont of Drosophila baimaii
TCATAACTATATGCTGCTGGCATGCTTACCATCACTACTATAAATCCATATCTTACCTTTTTTGGACTATTATGAGAAGTGCTATAACTGTTCATAATCATAATCTTGAGTGTTAAAATTACTGAATATTATTCTGCCGTTTTGATCATACAGTATTAAGCTGAAATCCTTTACTTTGCTCACTGATTGTAATAATTCAGCACGTAGTTTTACTAGTTGGTTTATGTAGTCAAAATTTTTGTATTTAATGTGATGCTTTTCTATTAGTAAATAATGGTATTTTTTTATTATGCCATTTTCCAGTACGCTTTTTAAGTTTACACTTGAATCACGGTAAGAAGAAAGGAAATTACTCCTTAGTAAATAATTACAATATATCACACTGAATAAAATCATAAAAATTGATGAGAATAATGCGATAACTTTTGTGTATTTTTTTTTCCCCAGTGCAGAAAACATTAATTTACCTATCTTATACATATCCTTACTCATTGCGAAACAACGGCTTTTATGTTATTAATAATAAAATTTAGCATATAATATTTTATGACAATTTCTCCTATTTTGCCAGTTTATTCTCCTGTTAATATAAATTTTTCTCATGGCAAAGGTATCTACCTATATGATGTTGATGGTGAGCGCTACGTAGATTTTCACTCCGGAATAGCCGTTAGTAGCTTAGGTCACACTAATTCGCGATTAATTAGTGCTCTTAAATTGCAAGGAGAAAAATTATGGCATATATCAAATACCTATAATATACCTGCTGCCAATAATTTTGCAGAAAAATTAATAAACAACAGTTTCGCTGACACTGTATTTTTCTCAAATTCTGGATCAGAGGCAGTAGAATGTGGGCTTAAGATTGCTAGGGTCTATCAAAACGGAAAAGGCAATAAAAACCGTCTCAGAATTTTAACATTTCATGGTGCATTTCATGGAAGAACCTTTTTAACTTGTGCTACAAACGATAAACAGAAATTTTCTGAATTACTAAATCCCTACATTGATTGGTGTGATAACATCGAGCCCAATATTGAGAGCGTAAAGAAAGCAATTTCAAGTGGTATAGGCGTTATATTAATAGAACCAATACAAGGGCAAGGTGGTATCAAAGTAATGAATGAAGTCTTTATGAAAGAACTAAGAAAGCTGTGTGATGAAAATGACATATTGTTATTTTTTGATTGCGTGCAATGCGGTGCTGGTAGGACAGGAAAATTATTTGCATACGAACATATAGAAGTGGAACCTGATATATGTGCTCTTGCAAAGGGAATAGGCGGGGGGTTTCCGCTGGGGGCTTGTCTTGCAACTGAAAAGGCTGCTAAATATATGGCAGTTGGTATGCACGGTTCCACTTTTGGTGGCAATCCGCTTGCAACCTCAGTAGGTAATGCTGTGCTCGAAGAATTGCTCAGCCCCGGCTTTTTGAAAAATGTTGAAATTAGAGGTAAATACTTAAAAAATAAACTAGAAGACTTAGCAAGTAAATTTCCAATAATAGAGGAAGTAAGAGGGAAAGGGTTAATGCTTGGAATAAAAGTGAAAGCAGACAATCAAAAGTTTGCAGAAGAGTTAAGTCATCGCGGCTTGCTTACTGTTGGGGTAACATCAGATAACGTTGTGAGAATTTTACCTCCACTCATTATCACTGAAAAAGAGATTGATGAAGGCATCGAGATTTTGACTCAATATTTATCTGAGAAATCTTCTGATTAGATACTTGCATTAATATGAACGACAATCTGGTATGCTTAGGAATTATTACCTCTCCTCACGGAATTAAAGGAGCTGTTAAAGTAAAAACCTTTACTGAAAAGCCTGAAAATATCTCCTTATATGGTAAGCTAATAAGTGGTGATGAGAATTATAAAATAGACTCAGTATCCGTCATAGGTGATAATTTAGTAATAGCTACAATAAGCGGAGTAAATTCCCGTAATGAAGCAGAGCTTTTAAGGAATAAGAAGCTATATATAGAAAGAAGCAAGTTACCAGAGCTAAATGATGAGGATGAATTTTACCAAAGTGACCTTGTAGATATGGAAGTAAGGCTGAAAAGTAATGAATTATATGGCTATGTAAAATCTGTGTATAATTTCGGCTCATGGGATATATTAGAAATTTTAGTTATCAGCACAAAAAAACGTATTATGCTGTCTTTCACTAAAGAGATATTTCCACATATAAATATAAAGGGGAGGTATATAGTATTAAATATACCAGAATTTATTGACTAATAAAGACTTTGATATTTATATAAAGCTATTTATAATTGTAAGATCAAACTGAAAATGTAATTATGGCAGAAAGAGCTAACGATATTAGACCAGGTCAGGTGTTGGAACATAACGGCGGATTATTTTTGGTTGTAGGTATTATGCATACTCAACCTGGTAAAGGTGGTGCATACATACAAGCTGAAATGAAAAATATCAAGACCGGAGCAAAACACTATGAAAGATTTCGTTCTGATGCAACAATCAGAAGGGCAATTTTAGATGAAGAGGAATATGTTTACCTTTTCACTGAAGGAAACATTGTAAATCTTATGCATCCAAGTAATTACGAGCAAATCACTATAAATTTGGACTTATTGGGAGAAAAAAAAATTTATTTACAGGATAACATGAAAATTAAAGTTGTAGCTTATCAAGACAAAATAATTTCTGCGCATGTGCCTGATTATGTTACACTTGCTGTGAAAGAAACAGAGTTTGTTATTAAAGGACAAACTGCTACTGCTTCTTATAAGCCTGCAATTTTGGAAAACGGAATGCGCGTTAACGTGCCTCAATTTATAAAAGAAGAGGATAAAATTGTAGTATATACTCCAGGTGACAGCTATTATGAAAGAGTGAAAGAGTAAAAGGAAGAATGTCCCTCTCATCACCACGAATTAATGTGATGCTTGATTCTGTGCGTAATGCTTCCAGGCAGCTTATGCGCGATTTTAATGAATTGCAAATTTCTAATGTTAAATCAGCAGACTTTATCAATAAAACTTATTCAAAATCCAAGCAAACCATATACGATTGCTTGCACGACTACAAACGAGACTATGATTTTATTTTTGAAGATGATACTGATCAAGAAGTAAAAGATGACACTTATACCTGGTTTATTATGCCTATAGAGGGCAGGGAGAACTTTTCTAGTTGCATGGTTTATTTTGCAGTATCGGTCTGTCTCATTCATAAAAATAAAGTTGTGGCAGCTGTAATTGATGCTCCGGCTCTTAGAGAAACTTTTTGGGCAGAAGAAAAGAAAGGTGCTTTTCTTGAGGATTTTAGATCTCGTCATGTAAAAATGCGAGTGAAAAGCCGTGAAGGGGGTCTAATAGATGTAAGTGGTAATTTGTTAAATAAATTGCTGCCTGGCAATAGTAATGTACGCTCCATAGGTTCAACAATTTTAGGCTTTGCATACCTTGCAGCAGGAAGGCACAGAGGAACAGTTTACTCTGGAGTTAACAAATATAAAGCCTTGCTCGGTAGACTTTTTCTGCAAGAAAGCGGTGGAAGGCTAACGGAAGACAACGGGCTAATCATTGCTGGAGATATAAAACTATAGCTAAAGTAATTTATGTTTACCTACAATTTGATAAGCGTAAAACTCGTCATTCCGCTACTTGTTAGCGGAATCCATGCTGAGACACCGCGAATAAATCGCGGTATGACGTAGGGCTGTACTAGCTATAGCATAAACAGGCTACAAAGATAGACAACTTTTCGAAAACTTTTACAAGAGATTCTGTTAAATGCTCTATCATTTCATCTGTATGATAAGGTGTAGGGGTAATACGGAAACGCTCAGTTCCTCTTGGAACTGTCGGGTAATTTATATGTTGAACGTATATTCCATGCTCATCAAATAATAATTTTGATGCTTTTTTGGATAACTCTGAATCGCCAATTATTATTGGAATTATATGAGTTTCTGTTGGAATGAAGTTAATTCCTGCATTTCTCAGTGAGTTTTTTACTTTTTCAACGACTTGCTTTTGCTTTTCCCTTTCAATGTTGCTCGATTTTAGGTGCTCAACGCTTGCCTTTGCTGCCGCTGCTAAAACAGGCGACATAGCAGTGGTGAAAATAAATCCTGGAGCGGAACTTCTTATTACATCTACCAAGCTCTTTGAAGACGCTATATACCCACCCATCACTCCAAAAGCCTTCGATAGTGTACCTTGAATAACGGTTATTCTATCCATCAGACCTTCTCTTTCTGCAATTCCGCCACCATGTGAACCATACATGCCAACTGCGTGCACCTCATCCAAATAGGTAATTGCATTATGTTGATCTGCAAGATCGCATATCGCTTCAAGCGGCGCTATATCGCCATCCATTGAATATACGGACTCAAGTGCTATTATCTTTGGTGTTTTTGTGTCTACGGACTTTAACAACTGCTCTAAGTGATCAACATCATTGTGTTTAAATATATGTTTTGGTCTTTTTCCTGATTTTATGCCTTCTATCATTGAAGAATGGTTCTTCTCGTCTGAAAAAATTACTACGCCAGGAATAACAGATGATAAAGTGCTAAGTGTTGTCTGGTTAGCGAGGTAGCCACAAGCAAAAGTTAAAGCAGCCTCTTTTTTATGCAAACAAGCTAAGGATTTTTCAAGTTCGACAACCTCTTTTGTTGTACCAGATATATTTCTTGTTCCTCCAGCACCAACAGATGAATTTTGGATAGCGGCAATTACACTCTCATTTTGTGACATTCCCAAATAGTTATTACTGCACCAGACGATTACTTCCCTATTTCTTTCATAGTCCATAATGTGGGGGAGCCTACCTGGCAATGACGCAAAGTGCGTAAATTCACGGTAACGTCCCTCCTCTTTTATATCTTTTATTTTATTCAAGAATATTTCTTCGTAGTTTACCAAGTTCTTATTTACCGATAATTAACATAATTATAACAAATTATTAAATGGTAAACTACAATATTTATTCCTTAGTTTACTGTTTGTTGTGCAGCAAGCTCTTCATCAGCTATAAGTTCAACATTACTACCCTTAAATGAACTTGAAGGTCTGTTACAGCAATATATGATTACAGCAGCAACTAAACAACAAGCTCCAACTGCTATTCCTACCGCTAACATTTCTAAGTAAACTGCAACAGCCACCCCTGAAATAATACCAGCTATTGCAAGTGCAGAAGCAGCTATAACAGACAGCTTACTACTTTTTGTACTTTGCGGACTGTTGCTACTTTTTAGCGTAGAATCTCCTTTATTTGTTTTATCTAGCAAAGGTTCTTTTTCATCAGTTACATCCTCAATTAAAGAATCTTCGCTAACAACTGAAGAGTCTTCACTATACTCATCATCTGTTATATCTAGTGAAGACGTATTATCCTCAATAGAAACTTCACTACGCAAAACACCAGTAATTGAAGAGACTTTATCATCTACAAACCTTTGCGGCGAAGACAAATCAAACGATGATAAAGGTGGTAGTGAATTTTGTTGATTACTTTCAGTTGCTAGAGGCTCTTTAGTTATAGGCTTACTGTTAACATCTGAAGAAGCATTAGCAATATTGCTTGGATTAGTAGACTGCTCGCTGTTGATTTGAACATTATCCGCTTGTCCAGAGCTTTTACTAGTTATTGGAGGCACTGATGCAGCAGGAACGTTTTTTGGAACTACCTGTGTGGTAGGTGTTGAAGATCTTGTCGCTGTAACCGTCGATGTATAGCATTTCTCATAATAGTCCGAACAGGTCATAGGAAGGCAGAATCAACAGCACGACGAAAGGATTCGAATAGAGGAATGTTTT
>NZ_JAPQLE010000154.1:0-1278 GCF_028982185.1 Wolbachia endosymbiont of Drosophila baimaii
ACCCAGTTTACTGTTTTCTGAATTGGCAAACGTTTCGATGTTTACCAGCAAAAAATTAATTAAGCTGATAAATGTGAGTGGAGGTATATCCAAAGAGTTAAAAAACGTATTGGATTATAACGCAAGTGGTCACTATGTAATGATGGTAGCAAGTGATCTTCCATATAATTCTGCGACTAAAAGTTATATGGAGAGTTCAAAAATTTTTGGTGTGATTGCTTGCTATAAGGACAGCAACAGCAATCTTTATGACATTATATCAAGTTACTTAAAACAAAATGATATAAAATGCACAAATGAGATAATCTACCATTTGCAATCTTACTTTAATCATAGCAAGCTGCCTACATGTTCAGAACTTGAGAAGTTAGTTTTATACTTAGGGGAGAGAAAAGACCTAAAACTTACTGATATAGAATTATGCTTTTCAACTTCCGGCAACGACTATGCTACACTTGATGATCTATGCTCTGCCATAGCAAGTAAAGATATGTCGCGCTTCATTAGAATTTCTGATGTATTGATATCGCAAGAAAATTTTTCACCGATAGCGCTAATTCGCATTATATCAAATTATTTCCTACGCCTTGAAAACGTTTTGCTGTCAGTGCAAGGTGGAATGAGTGAGCAGGCTGCGATTGATCAGCTAAGCCCTCCATTGTTTTTTAAACAATTGCAGAGTTTTAAATCTCATTTGAAAAGTTTGCAACTTTCAGAACTTAAGAAGATCTTGGAAAAATTGATAAGCTTAGAAGTTACTTGTAAAAAAACTGATTTAGATCATAAAATGATTTTTCAACATGCACTGACGAGTAGCTGACTACTCAGATCCAGCCTTTCTTATAATTTCATCAAAATGTTGTATTTTAACATAAAATAGCTGCTTTTATGCCTACCAAAATTCATTCTTTAGTGTGTGTCTCACAAGTATTCTTTGCTAATAGGATATTTTCGAATATAATTGAATATAACTAGATAAAAATACAGATATGTTTGACATTTCAAAAATTGTAATAACACCTGAAATGTTAAAATTAGTTGCTGAAATTGATGAATTTAAAGGAGCATGGCAATTGTTTGGTAATTTAGCTCCAGAACGTTTACAAATGCTCAAGAAAATTGCAACAATTGAAAGTATTGGTTCTTCTACTCGTATTGAAGGGGCAAGATTATCAGACCGTGAAGTTGAGCAATTATAGCATTTCTCATAATAGTCCGAACAGGTCATAGGAAGGCAGAATCAACAGCACGACGAAAGGATTCGAATAGAGGAATGTT
>NZ_JAPQLE010000155.1:0-588 GCF_028982185.1 Wolbachia endosymbiont of Drosophila baimaii
GGTAGAAGTTGAAGTTCCTGTAAAAGATAATAAGCCAAAAAGAACAGCACGTTTGGAAGTTAGATTTGGAAAGTTTATGATGAATCCATCCAAGAATAATATTAGGCATAAGACGGAAGAACTACCTAAATTACCACTTTATGCAGTTTATGTTGTTGAGAAAACTTCCCTTCCCTTAAAAAAAAACCGCTAGAATGGATGCTATTAACGAATCTTTCAGTTAATACTTTCAATGAAGCTGTTGAAAAAATTAGTTGGTATCAACTATGTTTTTTAAAAATTTTTTTATTTGTGTAATTTTGCAAATTATATGGGCAATAAAAACCCGTTTGTCATAGAAATAGAATTTTATATCAAACAGCTACCACAGCAATTTCTGCTTAAGCTAATGAATATGTGCTTTAAGTCTGTGTGGCGCACATATTCATTAGCCAATTTCAATTACCGTTGTGAAGATTTTTAAGTATGCAAATTAATTGCTTCTTTAAGTCTTGTATTAGCAATTATAGCATTTCTCATAATAGTCCGAACAGGTCATAGGAAGGCAGAATCAACAGCACGACGAAAGGATTCGAATAGAGGAATGTT
>NZ_JAPQLE010000157.1:0-887 GCF_028982185.1 Wolbachia endosymbiont of Drosophila baimaii
GCTATTTTATAATGAATTTTGTCAGTAGCCACCAGATTTTTTCAGTTGCTATGCAACAAAGCCATCCCAGTGTCAAGCACTGGGATGACAAGAAAGGGAGCACTGGAATGACATCGTTTACTATGTACCATATTGCAATATTCGTACAACTGTGGGAAACATCTATGGATGCCATTCCTATTACCTTATTTCCATTTTTATTTCATTTTCAAAGGAGGCTATTATGTCACTTACCGATATCGCTCACCGTATCAATGAACTCGCTTCATCATGGGAGCAATTTAAATTAATAAATAATCGCAAACTAAAAGAAATTGAAAGCAAAGGGCGTGCTGATTCTGCAACAATTGAGCAGCTATGCAAGGTAAATAATGCCATTGATAGTTGCAAAGAGCGTTTAGACTTGATCGAAACTGCAGCTCAACGCCCAGAAGTAAATACAGATTTTAGCACAAGCGATAAATATTTTTCTGATTATATCCGCAAGGGAATGGAAAGCGGTTTATCACACAAAACCCTCAGTGGAGATGACAGTGATATCGGGGGGTATCTAGTTACTCCGCATATTGTAAAACGCATAAACAAGCGCGTAACTGATTCGTCCCCAATGCGACAAATATGCTCCAGTCAAAGAATCTCTACTGAAACATTGGATTACATTATAGAAGATTTTGACCGCGCCGGTGCAGGTTGGAGCAGTGAAACAGTAGATGATGAGGACGGTGGCAATAAGTCTAAGTATGATTTTGCAAAAGATACGGACACGCCCAAAATCCAAAAGATTTCCGTCACAACTTACGAGTTATAGCATTTCTCATAATAGTCCGAACAGGTCATAGGAAGGCAGAATCAACAGCACGACGAAAGGATTCGAATAGAGGAATGTT
>NZ_JAPQLE010000158.1:0-9175 GCF_028982185.1 Wolbachia endosymbiont of Drosophila baimaii
AAACATTCCTCTATTCGAATCCTTTCGTCATGCTGTTGATTCTGCCTTCCTATGACCTGTTCGGACTATTATGAGAAATGCTATACTATCAGTCTCACCAGCAACTCAAAGAGCATCTTTATGACTTTGTTATGGCCTACAATTATGCTAAAAGACTCAAAACTCTTAAGGGTCTTACACCTTTTGAGTTTATATCTTTACAGTGGACAAAATCTCCTGAATTGTTCATACTAAATCCACACCATCACACTCTGGGACCATACACTCCCTGTGTTTCGTAATATTATACAATCAAATTGATAAAAGCTGTATTATCTCCTTGCAGCATTAAGTGTATATTTTTTGCTATTTTTTCCACTAAGGGAGTAACATTATCAAAATTTGAAAATTTTGATAACACATAATCTGCTAAGCTTCTTTGATCTTCAGGTCTACCCACTCCAAATCTCAAGCGCCAATAATCGTTGCCAATAAAACTATCTATGGATTTAAGTCCATTATGTCCAGCAGAGCTACCACCTTTCTTTATTTTTATTCTTCCAAGTTCCAAATCAGCGTCATCGTGTATGACAACAATATTATCTAGCGATAATTTGTAAAAGTTTCGTATTTTTGCAACAGGGATGCCTGAATTATTCATAAATGAATAAGGCTTTATTAACATGATTTTATTATCATTAATTATGTCAGAGGTTATTAGATAATCGGCTTTTTTAGAGAACGACTGGAAATTCCAATATTTGCAAATTGTATCAACTACGATGAAGCCGATATTATGATAAGTTAACTCATATTGACCACCAGGGTTACCAAGCCCAACTATCAGGTGCACTATTCCTCTGTTTCTGCTTGAGGTTCTTCAACGTCACTATCGGCAGCAGAAATTGTAACAATGGTAAAATTTTCTTCTTCATGAGCTACAAACTTAACACCTTCTGGTAATTTTACATCATTAATATGTATAGACTGGCCAATCATTTTACCGGATAAATCAACTTCAATAACCTGAGGTATTTTATCAGGAGAGCATTTAACAGCAATAGAACGACACAAAACATTAAGCACTCCACCTAATTTGATTCCTGGAGCTTTACTTTCATTCACAAATGATAGAGGTATGTCTATTTTAATTTCACTACCTTTATCAACAAACTGAAAATCAACATGTTGCACAGTATCCTTTACTACATGCAATTGGATATCGCGAACAAGAGCATATTCCTTTTTGCCCGAAATATTCAGCTCTATCAAATGTGCAGAAAGAGAGCCTGACTTATATTGCTTTGTGAATTCCTTTGCAGACAATGTCAAATTTACATTATCACGGCCCTTTCCATATATGATTCCAGGGATGTTTCCTTTCTTCCTTAGAGAATGCATCGCTTTTGTTTTTGTTATATCACGTAACTCTGCATTAATTGTTACTATTTCCTGTTGCGTCATCGGTTACTCCTATTCAGCTAATCCTTTTAATATAATTTAATAATAATATAACATAAAAATATTTATTTCAAACTTCATTCTTTCATACTAATTGTTTGTGAAAGGATTTATTTAGATATATATTTAAGCTTATTTAACAAGAACTATGGGCATTGACGATAAAGTAGTTTTTAGGATTTATAGACCAACAAGAACTGCAACACAATCTGGTTTAGGTAATACAAATTTCTGGCACCTGAAAATTGAATCTGGCTCTTACTACATTGAACCTTTAATGGGGTGGGTTAGCTCAAAAGATCCAAAAAAACAGATTGTATTAAAGTTTGATTCTCTTGAAAAAGCAGTATTCTACGCAAAAAAACGCAACGTTAAATACATAATTGAAATGCCAAAAAATGTTAAGAGGCTGCCAAAATCTTACGCAAGCAATTTCATACTAAAGTAAGTTGCACAACAAATGGTGTTATGCAAGTAGCTGAAGCTGCTCTCCTTTGTCATCCCAGTGCCCAGACACTGGGATCCAGGAATTTTATTAAGTTGGTAAGCATAAAAATAGCTGTTTTACGTTAAAATACAATGTTTTTGATGATTATGGAAAGGCTGGATCCCAGTGTCAAGCACTGGGATGACACCATTTGTTGTAAACTCACTTTTACTCTATGGTTATACTACCTTGCCGCTATCCTGAACGGATACAAAGTAAGTTTTATTGTGATGTGCTCATCTGTAAAAAATAAGACTTAATCTCACTGTTGATCATGGATTTTAAGTTGTGCTAGCACACTGCGGCCATTTAAAGAGTCAAGATTTTTAACCTGGCTAGCCAGTATTAAAGAGTTATTTTTCAGGTATTTCTTTACAAGGCTTGCAAGTCTTTTTGGATTATTCAAATAGCTCCACTCTGCTTGTAAAACTTTTATATCACTTTGTACTAAATTAATTTCACTTTTTATTTTTATTAGCTCTCTATTTAACGACTGAACATGTAATTTTACCTTAAATAGTCCTACAATGCTAAGAAAAAACATAACTATTGAGATGATGCAGAAAGTTCTCACAACAACCTCTGTATAGCTCTTAGTTTTGCTGAGCGTGAACGCGGATTTGCACTTACTTCTTCTATACTTGCTTCAATCACTTTTTTATTTAGAAGAGAGAATGTCTTGCAATCAGCAGCACATAAATCTTTAAAAAAAGTTTTGACTATACGATCTTCTAAGGAATGAAAGGTGACGACAATTAATTTGCCATTCTCATTTAAAATTTCAGATGCAGCTTTAATGCCCTTTTCAAGTTCTCCCAGCTCATCGTTTACCCATATTCTGATTGCCTGAAATGTTCTGGTTGCAGGATCAATTTTGCTTTTTCCACGAAATACCACGGAACGTATAATGTTCGCAAGCTCAAATGTAGTTTTGATAGTTTTCTTCTTCCGTGCATTTACTATTGCTCTTGCAATTTTGCGAGAATGACGTTCGCCTCCGTAGTTATACATAGTATTTGCGATTTCTTCTTCGCGTAAAGCGTTAACAAACGTTGAAGCGTTTATATAAGAAGAGTTATCCATACTCATATCGAGTGGACCATCATGTAAAAATGAGAACCCTCTATCTCCGTTATCAAGCTGCATAGATGAAACTCCGATGTCAAAAACTATTCCATCGATACCTTCAATATTGTTGCTATCTAATAAATTTTTAATATTACTAAACCTCTCAATAAATAGTTTTATTCTATCGGGATATCTAACGCTTAAATCATCATAAAACTTAGTTACCGTTTCATCTCTATCAATTGCGTATAGTTTACAATCAGCTAACTCTAGTATTGCTTTGCTATACCCTCCAGCTCCAAATGTGGCGTCCACGTATATGCCACCATCCTGCGGTGATAGTAGTGATAGCATCTCTTTTAACAAAACTGGAGTGTGTGTCATATCAAAAAATTTAAGTACAGTTGGTGTAGATATCCTACTCTACTCTTCACATCAATTTTATTTATGTACATAGATTTTCTTGCCAAAATATGGTATCTTATCGGAATATATGAGCAATAATATTAAAATCAAGGTTTAATATTGTTAATATAATATTCACATAACGTTCACATTTTTTTTATATATAAGATCAAACAGGCTATAGGGAAATTATGCAGCAAATAACAAAAGTAATATTTTCAAGTTTGATTTGTAACACTTTATTGTGGTATGACCACATGCTTTTTGGCCACTTAATAAACATAATAGGTGGTGTGTTTTTTCCATCGGATGATCAACTAACCAGCGTATTGAAGGCTTTTGGAGTGTTTGCAGTGGGTTTCTTAATGAGACCAGTCGGTGCTGCTATATTTGGTCACATTGGTGATAAACATGGCAGAAGAGTTGCCTTATTGCTCTCGATTATATTAATGACTTTATCAACCGTATTAATTGCTTTTGTTCCAGGTTATCAAAGCATTGGAATACTAGCGTCAATGCTGGTAGTGTGTTTAAGATTATTGCAGGGTATATCTCTTGGAGGAGAAGCAGGAAATGCACCATTTTTAATAGAACATGCTCCTAAAAACAAAAAAGGATTTTTTGGCAGCATTGAGGTATTAAGTGCAATTCTTGGTTCAATATTAAGCCTGATAGCGGTACTCATATGCAAAAAAGTATCTGATTTTGAATCTTGGGGGTGGAGATTACCTTTCATTTTCAGTTTAGCAATGGGATTAATTAGCATATATATGAGATATATACTTGATGAAAGCCCAGAGTATAAAAGACAAAAAAATCCGTCTAAATTGCCACTAAAAGAGTTATTAAACAATTACAAAAAGCCTGTTCTAATATCAATAGGTATTGACTTGGTTGAAAATGCGTCTCTCTATATATATTTGGTATTTTTCAATGTGCTTACGAATAAAATATTAACAGTAAATACTCATTTTAATCATATAGTGGAAATACTGAGTCAAATTGCGCTCGGAGGATTGACAATATTATTTGCTATACTTTCTGATAAGGTAGGAAGAGAAAAAGTTATGAAATTTGCATTTATAGCTTTTGTAATAGTAAGTTATCCAGTTTTTTCAATGTTATGTAGTGGCAATTACTTGCTGGCACACATTCTTTTTATAATTCCAATAGCTGCATCGCTTGGTCCTGTCAGTGCACTTATGTGCGAATTATTTCCAACAAAGGTTCGGTACAGTGGATTTGGTTTATCAAGAAATATAGCTGCTGGATTTTTTGGCGGCCTTGCACCATTTATATGCACAACAATTATCAAGGTTACAGGACAAGAGACTTCAGCTAGTTTTTACATGATTTTCTGTGCATTAATTGGGCTAGTTGCTATATCGCAAATTAAGGGTGAGCTTTCTTCAAGATCCAAATAGTTGCAGAGTTCAAAAAAATCTAATTATATGGCGGGAAGTGCCAATTTTTAGGTGATAATGTGAATATTTCAGCACCATCTTTTGTTACTCCAATCGTATGTTCAAATTGAGCAGAAAGTGAAAGATCGCGTGTTGTCACTGTCCAGTCATCGAGTTTACTGAGCAGAGTCTCATGTTTTCCAGCATTAATCATTGGCTCTATTGTAAAAAACATACCTTCCTTCAAGACGAGATCTTCATCTTGATCATAGAAATGCACTACATTCGGTGGAGCATGAAAGACTTTTCCTATACCATGTCCGCAGTAGCTGCATACGATAGAATATCCAAAATCTCTAATATATTTCTCTATAGCGAGCCCTATTTCATTTAACTTATTGCCGGGCTTAACTTGTTTGATTGCTTCCATCAATGCATGATAAGTAGCGTCACACAAACGTTTTGCTTTTATTGATGGTTTGCCAACCCAAAACATGCGACTTGTATCACCATGCCAGCCATTTAAAATCACCGTAACGTCAATATTCAAAATATCTCCATCTTTAAGCAGTTCATCATCGGGAACACCATGGCACACAACTGCATTTTTTGAAGTGCAAATTGATTTTGGATACCCCCTATAATTTAGTGGTGCTGGAATTGCACCTGCATTAATTATAAAATCATGACATAGATCATTTAACTCATTAGTTGTTACCCCTATCTTTACGTACGGTGCAATGAAATCAAGAGTTTCAGCAGCAAGCCTGCCAGCCTTGCGCATAAATTCAAAATCTTCTTGTGAGTGTATAGTTACGTTCATATTTTCCATGTCTTATTATAATTGGTACGCTTACTTACAGTACATAAATGTAATAACCTTGCGTATTATGAAAATAAGCCCTATGGATCCTAGCGTCAAGTCATTTGTATGAAAGGTGGTCAAGCAAGAAGTCTATTTAATAATCTGAACTATACAACTATTATCTCAAGATAATCTGAAGGTTTTTTGTGATAGTAATCGATGCTCTTAGGATTCACCTCAATATAAGTATTGTAGATACGATTCTCAAAACCACCTCTCTCTTGTTTTTTAGAGATACGCTTTTCTTCAATTTGTTCTATTGATAGTCCACTTTCTTTGCCTAATGCATGTATGACCTCAAGTAAATCGGCTAACTCTTCAAGATTTTCATCTGAGGTTTTAGAGGCAATAACCTCCTTTGCTTCTTCTAAAAGTTTATCTTTGAGACATTCAATGTATTCATCTTTTTCCATCACCCTCTCATAAACAATAATTCCGTGGGAACGTATAATTTCAGTTGTATGATCACGAGCAAGTTTATTAATTTTGAAACAATGTTTTTTATTCATAATGTTTCCTTTGATAGATATAAGAATTTCATTCAGTAAAATTAAACTGTAACTTTTGACTTAACCCAATGGTACAACTTACTCATTTTACCATCTTGTCCTAACATACCAGAGTTATTTTTATAAAAAGTGTCAACTATTAGCTTTATAGAACCTATAGCAGCAGAAAATACAGGATTTTTATCATATTCGCCATCAAGACCGCTACAAGACTCAGGGCACCCAATTCGAACTTGCTTATTGAATATATAGCCTGCAATTTCCTTCATGCTTGTGAGTTGACTAGTTCCACCTGTGATCACCACTTTATTAATTGGATCTTTCTGCTCTTGAAATTGCTCTCTTACCATTTCAAGTATTTCTTCAACTCTTGGTCTTATGATGTTAATAAGCTCAGATTTGAATACTTGAGTAGGTTCATCATTTTCACTATTTTGGACTGTAATATATTCGTTCTCATCTATTGAAGTTACGATAGTGCTACCATACAGTATTTTTATATACTCTGCACGTTCTATGCTTGTGCATAGCCCGTAAGCAATATCTCGAGTGATATGAACACCACCAATTGGAACGCTGCTTGCATACACAAGTTTCCCTCTTTTGAAAATTCCAATTGCAGTGCGCCCACCGCCTATATCAACAATAGCAGTCCCGAGCTCTTTTTCATCTCCACTGAGACACGCAAGACCTGCAGAATATGCAGAAGCAATACAACCCGCCATATTTAATCCACCATTATTAGTAATACAGTTTTCAATATTGGTAAGCGCTGGACGCGAAGCAGTGACAACATTAACATCAGCAGATAGTCTTTTTCCATACAATCCACCGACTTCTTTTATGTCAGTCATATCATCTAAATGATATTTCAGTGGTATATTGTGAATGATAACATTCTCTTCAATATATTTCTCAAACGTCTGAAAAACTACACGTTTTATATCCCGGTCAGAAATTTCATGATTAGCTGCAATAATTTCATTATGTACATTGAAAGATGAGATGCCACATCCAGCAATGTTCACATATATCTGATCTATGGTTTCTTCTGATACTTGTTCAGCTAAACCTATAGTTGATGAGATGGAGTAATTTGCGTGTTTTACATTAGTTATCGACCCACCGTTTACACCTTCTGCAATCTTATAGCCCGTTCCTGTTACTTTATAGCTGAAGTTGCCATTTATTTTAACGATTAGACAAATAATCTTTGTTGTACCTATGTCTAAAACAGCAAAAACGTTTCTCTTTGGTTTTGCTATTACTGCAGAGTACATTAGTTAACCTTATTACGCAATTTCATTTAAATTGTAGCTTTCTTTAATAATTTATATTTCTATTATAGATATAGCAACATTTTAATATACACTAAATTCTGGACAAAAGGAAAAGCAAAACATAGAATTATAATTTTTATGTCCATATTACCAATTGTAATTGCCCCTGATGAAAGACTAATCACACGTGCCAGTGAAGTAACAGATATAAACGATAAAATTAAAGAATTAGTAAACGACATGTTCGAAACTATGTATGATGCAGAAGGTCTTGGCCTTGCTGCAGTGCAAGTTGGAGTGTTAAAGAGAATTTTTGTTGTGGATGTTCAGCTAGAAACAATTGAAAATGAGCCAGCAGGATATGAATCAATTGGCAAATTTTGCATGATTAATCCAGAAATTACGGAATTATCTGATGAACAAGTGACTCTCAAGGAAGGGTGCCTTTCAATTCCAGAGCAAAGCTATGAAATTAAGCGTCCAAAGTATTTAACTGTGAAATACAGAGACTTAAATAACGAAGAACAGACGCTAAAAGCTAGTGGTTGGCTTGCAAGGTGTATTCAGCATGAATTAGATCACTTAAACGGCATATTATATATTAGACATTTATCTAAATTAAAGTATGATATGGCCATGAAAAAAGCACAAAAGGTTAAAAAGCATTATGAGCAATAAAGACCTAGAATTATTAAAATTTTACCATGAAGTGGGCGTTAATTGCACACTAACAGAGGGTGAAGAGGAAAAAAAATTGGAGAGCAAAGAGAGTGTACAACCCTCTGTTATCCAAACTGGGACCCAGAAGAAAGATGCAGATACGCGCTGGGATGACACTAAAGATGGAAAAGACATGTTTCCAAGTGACTGGATAATTGAAGCAAGGAAACTTGCAAGCAAATGTAATAGTGTGGATGAACTAAGAAGTGCAGTTGAATCATTTGAAGGTTGTGAGATAAAAAAAACTGCAACTAATACTGTCTTTTCCGATGGTAATCCAAACGCAAAAGTTATGCTCGTTGGTGAAGCTCCAGGAGCAAATGAAGACCTTCAAGGCATACCATTTTGTGGTGCAAGTGGAATGTTGCTCGATAAAATATTAAATGCAATCAATCTTGATCGCACTAAGGTATACATAAGCAATACTGTATTTTGGCGTCCACCTGGCAATAGAAAGCCAACCGACCTAGAGCTTGATATGTGCAGACCATTTGTCGAAAAACACGTTGCACTAGTTTCACCACAAATTTTAATTTTGGTCGGGGGAATCGCATGTTATAGCCTTCTTGACAGCACAAAAACTATATCGAATTTGCGTGGCAGATTTCATACGTACACTAACCAATATTTGTCCAATTCAATCACCACAGCCGCTATATTTCATCCAGCTTACCTACTTCGCCAACCAGCACAAAAACGTTTAGCCTGGGAGGACTTGAAGAAGATTAGGGAGTATCTTGATAACACCAATAACTGCACAAATACCTAATAAAGTGGTAGACCTCTTGCATAGTTTTTTGCAGCATGTTAACAATCGTTAGAAACGAAAAAACTTCCTTGACAAACTCCGCCAGCCCCCTTATCATAAAATTGAAGCTATTGTATTTGCTTTCGCCAATCTGCAGATCAAAAGGTAAGGATTACTTAATGTATCGGCGTCTTATGTTCAATTTTTTGCAGTATATAGATACTGTATGTCTTTACAAAACTTCATCTAC
>NZ_JAPQLE010000159.1:0-1821 GCF_028982185.1 Wolbachia endosymbiont of Drosophila baimaii
TAAATCTTGCTTGTCAAGCGTTTAAAACATAAAAAACGCCAATATTTTAAAGCAGATAATAACCCCAGGGCTTCTTTTGCCTTTTTTTTCATTTGGTAAATTTCTTAATATTTATGGCTAAACGACAATCGTCATCCCTGTAAAGGTCAAGTATCCCGCTACGTGTTAGCGGCTAAGAGATACCCGGCGGTATGACGGTTCGTGGCGGCATGACGATAAGGTTCCAGTGTCAAGCGTTTGGCATGCAAATTTCCTTAAACGTTCGTAAACTCAAAACTTTACTTTAGGTCAAACTGCTGTATAGTGACTTTATAGCTTCAATTTTATAATGAATATACCTAGTATAGAAAATTGTGATCTTCACAATAAAGCCGTCTTACTCAGAGTTGACTTCAATGTTCCTATAAAAGATGGAGAAATTCGTGACGTCACTCGTATTTTGAGAGTATTGCCTACTATTCAGTATTTAGTGAATGCAAGTGCAAAGATTATTATTATATCGCATTTCGGACGCCCAAAGGCCAGAGACAATAATCTGTCGCTAAAAAATGTAATTGACACTTTATCGCAGTTACTAAATAAAAAAGTGAAATTCATTGATGATTGCGTTGGTGAAAAAGTGCAAAAAGCAGTGAGTGCTATGGATGCAGGAGATATAATATTACTAGAGAATCTAAGATTTTATAAAGAGGAAGAGCAAAGTGACTCAAATTTTGCCAAACAACTGGCATCTCTGGCGGATATATATGTCAATGATGCATTTTCT
This sequence comes from Wolbachia endosymbiont of Drosophila baimaii, assembly GCF_028982185.1. Lineage (NCBI taxonomy): Bacteria > Pseudomonadati > Pseudomonadota > Alphaproteobacteria > Rickettsiales > Anaplasmataceae > Wolbachia > Wolbachia endosymbiont of Drosophila baimaii. The sequence continues at coordinate 767 of NZ_JAPQLE010000159.1, forward strand.
TGCTCTCACAGAGCTCACGCTTCTATTTCACGCATTACAGAATTTTTACCCTCCTATGCAGGATTTTGCTTGCAAGATGAGCTAAAGTATCTTGAAAAAGCTGTATCGTTTAAAGCTAAACCTATTACTGCGATAGTTGGAGGAGCTAAAATATCAACTAAAATAAAAGTGCTTATGAAGCTAACAGAAAAGGTTGATTACCTAGTTCTAGGTGGTGCAATAGCCAATAATTTTTTGTCATTTAGCAAAGTAAATATAGGGAAATCTTTCTTTCAAAATGGTGTTGACGACCTTCTACATAATATTGTTGAAACAGCAAATAAAAACAATTGCAAAATAGTTGTGCCAGAAGACGTTCTGGTTGCAGTAAACTCTGATTACAGCACTAGTATTTCAAGAAGAACTGAGTCCATTTTGGACGGTGATATAATTTTGGATATCGGACCACAAACTTTGAGTACAATAAGCAGTATAATAGCAAGCAGTAAGACTCTGCTGTGGAATGGACCTATTGGTGTTTTTGAACATTCAGCTTTTGCAAGTGGTACAATAGGGGTAATGAAAATCGTAAGTGACTTAACGCACAAAGGAAAGTTAACCAGCATAATAGGGGGAGGTGATAGTCTATCTGCAATAAGCGCTGCAGGCTTTACCGATAAGGATTTTACATATGTTTCCACTGGTGGAGGAGCATTTTTAGATTGGTTAAGTGGTGATGAAATGCCGGGAGTTGCTGCTCTGCAAAAATGATTAGATTAAAACTTTTTTAAATTGTTTCTTGTAAGCTAGCTTTTTTGTGAACGTGATTATGTCGAAGACAGTTAAACTAATTTTGTGTTTAATAATACCAATAATAGGATTTATTTTTTATATTAAGGATCATTATTTTCACACCGGCTATGTAGAAGAAAATGTTGAGGTCAATTTTGAACCATTTTTCAGTTCACAACCAGCCACCGTTTCCAGAATTATAGCATTTCTCATAATAGTCCGAACAGGTCATAGGAAGGCAGAATCAACAGCACGACGAAAGGATTCGAATAGAGGAATGTTTT
>NZ_JAPQLE010000160.1:0-4959 GCF_028982185.1 Wolbachia endosymbiont of Drosophila baimaii
AGGAAAAACATTCCTCTATTCGAATCCTTTCGTCATGCTGTTGATTCTGCCTTCCTATGACCTGTTCGGACTATTATGAGAAATGCTATAAATTACAATTATCAGTTAATGCTAATTACGGCATTATAAAAAACGCCAAACTTTTTTCTGCTTTTATGCAAGAAGTCTAGTCCATATATTCCTCCCACTTTTCCGTGACTTTTCTTACTACTTCCTCACTCATTTTAATTTTCTTTCCCCATTCTCGTTTGGTTTCAGGCGGGATTTTATTTGTCGCATCAAATCCCATTTTACCTCCAAGTCCACTTTCAGGGGAAGCAAAGTCTAAATAATCAATAGGTACACTTTCTATCATGATTGTATCACGCACAGGGTCCATCCTCGTTGACATTGCCCACATTACTTCCTTCCAATCACGTATATTTATATCATCATCAACAACGATAATAAACTTCGTGTATAAAAACTGCTTTAGAAAAGAAAGTATGCCCATAACAATTCTTTTTGCCTGCCCTGGATAGGATTTTTTTATCGACACTACCGCTATTCTATATGAGCAACCTTCCGGCGGCAGATAAAAGTCCACTATCTCTGGAAATTGATTAATAAGAATGGGCACAAAAATTTCATTGAGTGCTTCACCAAGAATCGATGGTTCATCAGGTGGCTTGCCGGTGAAAGTGCTGAGATAAATTGGATTTTTACGCATAGTAATTGCAGTAATATTAAATTCAGGAAATTGCTCAACAGAATTATAGTAGCCGGTGTGATCTCCGTATGGCCCTTCGTCTTGATATCTATCCAAACTCACATAGCCTTCCAGAACGATTTCCGCGTGAGCTGGCACTTGAAGTGGAATAGTCTTACAATTTACAAGCTCAAGCGGCTTCTTTCGCAGTAGTCCAGCAAATTGGTATTCTGACAATGTTTCTGGCACTGGAGTTACTGCAGCAATAATCGTTGCAGGATCACTACCGATCACAGCAGCAGCAGGAAATTTCATATTTCTGCCTTCTTCCTTCCAACGCTTATGGTGAGTTGCGCCACCCCTGTGTGCAAGCCAACGCATTAGTGTTGTTTTTTTATCTATAACCTGCATACGATATATTCCAAGATTAAAATTATCTTGCTTTTCTTTCGTGGGTCCTTTCGTTACCACAATTGGCCAGGTGATAAGTGGTGCAGGTTCATTTGGCCAGCATGTTTGAATGGGCAGTAGACTTAGGTCCACTTCATCTCCGGTTAGCACTACCTCTTGACATGGAGCCTTGCTCACGACTTTACTTCGCATCGATAACACGACTTTCAACAAAGGAAACATTTTTATAGCATCCTTAAAGTTTTTTGGCGGCTCAGGTGATTGCAAAAATGCTAAAAGTTTACCAAGATCTCTTAGTTCATCAGGATTTATGTTCAACCCCAATGCAATCCTCTTAATAGTACCAAATAAATTCACCAAAACAGGAATCGAATTTTTACCATTTTCTGTGACAACATTTTCACAAATGATCGCTGGCCCTTTGTTTGACAAAACCCTACGGTGAATTTCTGTCATTTCAAGAACTGTTGAAACTTCCTCCTTAATCCTAATTAGATCTTTTTTTTCTTCTAAGGTTTTGATAAAGTCGTGTAGGTTGTTGTACATATTCCAGTTTTTAAAATTTTAAGTTTACATTTATTTTTCAAGCACTTTATTAAAATTTGACCTATGCACTGTCTAGCGAGCTTTCAGTTAATTTGAGATCAAATCCTCATATTGCTTACTAAGTTTGTATTTCCTTCCTCTATTGGAAAAATCTACAATCTCGATAAACCCCATTTCCACCCACTTTTTACAAAGTTGCGCACTAGTACGAGGCTTAAAATTAAATAGTTCGCCAACCTGACTAGCTGTAATAGCGGAAAACTCCTGGAAGAGCTCAAGAGCTTTGCGTTGTTTAGGATCAAGTTTACGTATAAGATCAGTCTGATCAGTGTGGTATTCTTCTTCATTTATACGTTGTAAAACGTTCTCAAATGAATTTGCCATACCTTCTACGAAATACTCCACCCACTTAGTGATATCTGCTTCAGCTCGTCCCATATAATAATTGTGCGATGGACCTACACTGATTGCCTCATAATAAGCTCCTAGATTCTTAGCATAATATTCTTCCAATGAGTAAAGCCCTTTTAGGTCATATCCACCAAGGTGTAAAATTAATGTAGTCAACAATCTTGCAGTACGACCATTACCGTCATAGTGAGGGTGAATTGTTACAAATTGATAATGCGCAATACCTGCAATAATTGGGCAAGGCACTTGCTCACTGCCACGAATCCAATCAATCATACTGCTCATGAGCTTTGGTACATCCTTTGCTTCAGGTGGCATATAAATTATTGCACGTGTACGGCTATCACGAATAACGTTTTGACCATCACGATAAGGGGTTGGTTTTACTTTAGGTTTTCCACTTGCCATTACTAGAGCATGCAGTGTTTGAATAGCCTTCTCAGTAATAGGTATTCCTCTTGCTGCCCATTGTTCAACTTGGGTTAAAGCTGCATAATATCCTTTAACCTCATTTTCATCTCTCCTATATTTTGGAAAGTGGCTTTTACCACTTAAAACCTCTTCTATCTGTTTAGGCTCAAGTCGATTTCCTTCAATCATAGTAGAGTAGTGTGTGGTATAAAGCCGTGCAGTTTCACGAAGAGATGAAAGCATTGATACAGTAAGCGGCAAATATAACACTTTTTCTTTTGCTGCTTCAATTCTCATAAGGCAATTAGCGATTTTGGAGGTAATCGTATAATTTGGCATCGGCATAATATCTGCATTACATTACTTCTATATTATGCTGATAAAATGCAGATAATGCAACACTTACACAACGCCGACCATAAACAGCAATAAATTCGGCTGATTGAGAAAGAAGTTTGTCTTGTAGAATAGCTATTTCTTTTTCTCTACCAATTATTGGCTCGTTCATATGTTTATTCCACGGAAAACTATACACAGTGGAATAAAACAAACAACTTAAATCTATGCTCCGCGCACCTCTGCTACCAAGTCTTCTGATGAACCTTGTGGTAATGTGCTTGAGTTTCATTGTACGCAAAGTTTGTACTTGCAGCAAAATTGGCTATAAAATACACTTGATACAAATGTTTTTATGTATTAACATTAGATGCTTCTTTTAATATACAGATAAATGTGTACTAAAAGTTTTATGTTGTAGGTTTTTAAATAAATTGTATGTCTAGGGTATCGTTTTTATTAATTTTAATAATAGCAATAGCAAGCTTGCCGATAATAAATAATTGGCTCTCAAATCGCAGCCAAATGCTAAACGATGATTATATAGGTGAGAAATTAGATAATTATATAAGTAGAAATTTTGATAAGATCATAAAAACTCTCAAAGAGGAGTCGATTAAAAGTAGTTACGCTGCTCGAGATAATGTAACCAAAAGTAAAATTTCACAATACAAGGATCAAATATTTGACCTTACTTATCCTTACTCCGGAAATGAAAATAGTAGTGTTATAGCTGTAGGCTTCCTTGACTATTCTTGTGGACATTGCAAAGCTATAAAGAATGATATAAAGCAGTTAATTAACGACGGCAAAATTAAGTATATCTTTAGGGATGCTCCAATACTTGGTAACGCTTCTTTAAAGGCAGCAAAAAGTGCTTTAGCTGTCTATTTTCTCGATAAAGAAAAATATTTCGATTTTCACCATGCTGCTTTAAGTCACAAAGGAAAATTTTCAGACGAAAGCATATTGGATATAGTGAAAAACATAGGGATTGATGAGAACGATTTTAATGATTCCATAAAAGATAACGCGGACAAAATTGAGCAAATGATAAACAACAGTAGGCTTCTAGTAAGAGATTTGGGAGTAGGTGGTACACCTTTTTTAATAATTGGAGATAGCCTGTTTGTAGGAGCAACTGATTTGAATGTATTACGCAAAAAAGTAGATGAATTAAGTCACAAGCAAGGCTAGTTTCAATTTGCCATAAAATTTTATTTTTTTGCTTGACAACTCAAATGAACCTGAGTATAGTAATTGTGGGTATGACAGCAGTTTAACTCAGTGGTCTCATCCACTTTCCATAGCGTCATTTGCTATGTGAAACGCTTTCAAATTACAACATTTTCTTCAACCAAACTATTTTACTTTCACAGGAGGACATATGTCATTCACAGAAATTAGATTTCCAGAAAATATATCTTATGGTTCCACTGGAGGACCGGAATTTTCCACTGACGTTGTAACAACTCATAACGGTTGTGAACAGCGCAACATCAATTGGTCTCATGCACGCACTAGATACAACATAGCTTACGGGATCAGATCAAACAAGCAGCTATTAGAATTAATAACATTTTTTCATGCACGAAAAGGTAAAGCAATAGGGTTTCGTTTTAAGGATTGGTCGGATTTTATAGCCATTAATCAAGAGATTGGTATAGGAGATAACAAAAAAACGACTTTTCAGCTAATCAAAACTTATGTAAGTGGGGAAGATAAGCATATACGCATGATCAAAAAGCCAGTACATGGGACAGTAAAGATTTATTTAAATGGTAAAGAAGAGAGTGAATATTCAGTAAATTATTCAACGGGAGAAATAACATTTATGAAGCCACCAGTAAAAGATGCGATAATCACTGCGAACTTCGAATTTGATGTGCCCGTACGCTTTGATACAGATTACTTAAACGCTTCGATTGATGACTATGGAAGCAATAGCTGGAATAATATTCCACTAATAGAGGTGAAATTTTAGTTATAAGCGAGCATAGATCTACATCATAGTAGGACTACTAGTCACCATCAATTGAAAAAATTAAGCACCACTGAGGCTCTATATTTATAGCACTTCTCATAATAGTCCAAAAAAGGTAAGATATGGATTTATAGTAGTGATGGTAAGCATGCCAGCAGCATATAGTTATGAC
>NZ_JAPQLE010000161.1:0-580 GCF_028982185.1 Wolbachia endosymbiont of Drosophila baimaii
AAAAACATTCCTCTATTCGAATCCTTTCGTCGTGCTGTTGATTCTGCCTTCCTATGACCTGTTCGGACTATTATGAGAAATGCTATATATTGGATATTTGGGTTTCTTACTGTATCAGAATGATTGGAGCTACTTCCTGCTGTACCAGAACGGCTAGAGCTATTTTCTGAAAATGAAGGCAACGCAGCCCTTAAAGGGGAGGAGATAAACTGAAAAACACCTTTAACAGCATCTATCCATGAAGACGGCTTACTTGCTCCGCTTGTAGCTCCTATTTTGTTATAGCCTATTTCGTCACTTTGCGATGAATTGTCTGATGCATTATCATAAGATAGATCACACTTAGCTTCTTTTGTAATACTATATTGTACATCACGCTTCTTGCGAGTAGATCCACAATCCTCAATTTTCCATTGACATGGACTATCTTTGCCCCTGGCCTCCAAGTAAATACTCTCCTTCTATCCCTATCATGGCTAAGATAATCACTAGCAGGATATAAATACTCATTAAAATAAGTGCTTTTTATATATATGTTGTTACCTTCAGGTTCAAATTTCCATTGACATGAACTATCTTT
>NZ_JAPQLE010000162.1:0-3490 GCF_028982185.1 Wolbachia endosymbiont of Drosophila baimaii
AAAAAACAAGATTTTCAATAGGTTGCTTATAATCCTAACTATAGTTAGCCTTTCATAAGTAGCGATGCAACAAAGCCCACTGGGATCCAGGAAGTTTATTAAGTTAGTAAGCATAAAAGTAGCCGTTTTATGTTAAAATACAACGTTTTGATGATTATGAAAAAGCTGGATTCCAGTGTCAAGCACTGGAATGACACCATTTGTTGTAAACTCACTTCTTCTTGATTTGCAGAACAATAAAACAGTAAGCTAAAAGGGAACTTATTACTCAACAAAACAAGACTTAAAATCTTGTGCAATGCTATTGATTATAGCTAGATATGCATCTTTTCCAGGCTCTATGTCTGATCCAATAGGATCAAGAACTACCATTTTTGCGTCATTAGAAAGAGCATTAGGCTTTATGCTGTCTTCATGTGAATGAGCAAATATACATTTAACGTTTTCTTCCTTCATTATCTTTTTTAGCTTCATTAAACTCCTCATACCTATGTAAGAATCCTCTTCTATGGAAAGAATGGCACTTGGGTGATTTAAACCAAAATATTTTTCAAAATATTGATAAGCATCGTGAGTGACGATATATTTTTGATTTTTAAAATCATTCAGTTCTTTCATAATTTCTTTTACTTCTTGGTCTATTTTTTTTATAGCTTTTGTTGCATTAGAGTTGTATCGATGGGAATTTTCTTTATCTATGTTAGACAATGTTGCACTTACAGAAAGTATCATGCTCTTTGCATTTTCGGGACTCAGCCAAATGTGTAAATCTTTTTCATCTTTAATGTGAGTAATTTTTCTAGAAAATGAATGTGGCCGAGTAGGAAGTAGGTTGATTGCCTTTGACAATTGCACTAGTTCTTTATTATTTTTGGCGAAAGTTTGAACAAACGTCTCTAAGTTATCGTCAACATAAAATATAACGTCACTTGATTCTAAATTACTCGCATCAGATGGCTTTAATATATAATTATGCGCAGATGTTGCATAGCCAAGCAATTCCGGTTCTAAAATCCCTTCTGTAATAGAAGCTACAAGTGAGTGGATAGGTTTGATTGTAGCTACAACTTTTAAATTGGATGAAAAGGCGATATTATAGTATAGTGTAAATGAAAGTAATAGAAAAAAAGTCAGTAAATGTCTCATATAAACGTTGAGAAGAAGTTAAATTTTGTCAATAAATTGAATAATGTCAATAATCGTGTTCTAAAAATAGAAAATCTTGCTCTCACATATGATGGTAAAAGAATCCTTGACAATATCAATATGTTTATGGAAAGAGGAGACATAATTACAATACTTGGTCCAAATGGTGGAGGTAAAACCTCTTTAGTGAAAGCAATTGCTGGCATAAATAAAAGCTGTACCGGTAATATCGTATTTGCTGACAACATAAAAATTGGCTATATGCCGCAAAATTTTAGTATTAGTAATTTGATGCCAATAACAGTTGAATATTTCCTTTTAAATAGCTCCTTGAAAAGACTAAAGAAAAATCAATCCATTATTACAGAAACGATAGAGTTGGTTGGTATCGGTAACATTTTGAAGAATCAAGTGTTAGAAATTTCTGCAGGGCAAACACAATTATTGCTACTTGCACGTTGTTTAATTGCAGAGCCTGACTTGATCATTCTAGATGAACCAGTTAGTGCAATGGATATTAACGCGCGGGCTAAATTTTATGATATTATAAATAAAATAGCAAAAAAACGATTGGTATCGATTCTTATGACTTCTCATGATCTTAACTCTGCTCTACCATCCTCAGATTACATAATTTGTATAAATAATACTATCTATTGCCAAGGCAAGCCTGATGAGATTATGAAAAATAGAACCCTAAATGAAATATTTAGCAGTTACGCAGCGAAATGATTCAAAATATTTTGCGTCTTCTGCACATAACTACGGTGCTGACGCGTTACAATATATTACCTTATTTACTTCCACCATCAAAAAAATCAATAAATAAAATACAAGGCCACAAGCTAAAGTGTGCTCTTGAAAAATTAGGTCCGGTGTTCATTAAGTTTGGGCAGTCTATCTCATCACGTACTGATGTTTTAAATGAAGATATAACAAATAACTTGTTATTGATATGTGATAGATTGCCATCATTTTCACATAAAATAGCAGTTAAAACTATAGAAAGTGAGTTTAATTGTAAATTGAGCGACATTTTTTCAAGCTTTTCTGAAAAGCCAATTGCAGCAGCATCGATTTCTCAGGTGCATAGAGCGGTTACAACTGAGGGTAAGGAAGTTGCTGTGAAGGTTTTAAGGCCAAATATTGAGAAAACATTCTCAAGAGATATAAAAATGCTTTCTTGGCTTGCAGAAATTGCAGAAAAATTTAGCGAACAATCAAAAAGGCTGAGGCCAATTGAATTAGTTAAAACTTTTGCTGAAATTTGCCGATTAGAGTTAGATCTATGTTTTGAAGCTGCTCACTCTTCGGAACTAAAGGAAAACACAAAAAATGACAGAGGTTTTTATGTACCTGAAATAGATTGGAATAGAACTTCAAGAAAGGTTTTAACATTAGAATGGATAGAAGCAACGCCAATATACGAAGTTGAAAAACTGAATAATCATAAGCAAATAGCTATCAACCTTATAGAATCGTTTTGTAATCAGGTATACAGGGATTGTTTTTTTCATGCTGATATGCATCCTGGAAATCTAATGGTTGATAGTAATAACAATATTATTGCCCTGGATTGTGGAATCATGGGTAGAATAGATCGTGAGACATGCTATTACGTTATAGAGATACTCAAAGGCTTTTTAAATCGGGATTATGATCACGTTGCAAAAATGCACTTTAAAGCTGGTTACGTTTCATCACAGCATAGAAATTTTGTCACAGCTTGCAGGGCAATAGGTGAACCCATTATTGGGCAGCCTATACAGAAGATTTCATTTGCTAGTTTACTTGCTCAGCTATTAAAAATAACTGGTGATTTTGATATGAAAGTTCAAACACAATTGTTATTGCTGCAGAAAACTATGATTTTACTGGAAGGGACATGTAGAAAGATCTACCCAGAAATCAATATGTGGAAAGTAGTTGAAGCGTGGATAAGCAGTCAACATGAAAGTAAAATAGGGTATAGGGAAAAAATTAGAAGTTCTTATCCTGTAAAAACAATCCAAGGGATATTTAGCCTTACAGAAAAATTAAACCTAATAGCTGATAAAAAATTAGAAAACATCCAAATTAAAAATAAATCAAATGGAAAAGTCTATTTTTTATTGTGGTTTGTAATTATAATTCTAATCGTTAAACTTTTAATTTCTTAAACTATGGGAAAAAACTGCGTCAAATCCAATTTTTATTCAACTTAATTTTTAATCTGCAGGAGCCGAGTTGAGAATGTCCAATTTTCCACTTTCTTTATGTATAGCATTTCTCATAATAGTCCGAACAGGTCATAGGAAGGCAGAATCAACAGCACGACGAAAGGATTCGAATAGAGGAATGTTTT